>CAINOM010000568.1 GCA_903851455.1 uncultured Bacteroidota bacterium
ATGTGCGTGGGTAGCTTGGACATATAAAATCGTTTGGTGCTGTTTGGGTGTATCTTACAAATTAAGCAGGTATCATTTATCCGTATTGTGTATTCTTTTGAGTTATAATGACATCTTTTGGTTTATATGTTAAGTATTTCTGAAAATCGTGCCGTCAGGTACGTCGTATTGGTAATATGGGTAGAAGTGCACTATGCTGTTGCCGGCATGTAACAAATGGTGCGTAAACGGACATAGCGAAATAAAAAATGCCCCGGAAAGGCCGGGGCAGTACTCAATCGGGGGTATTGCGTATTATTGAGTAACGGTGATCTTCGTTACTGGGTATTTTGTGTTTCTGTTGCCGAGTTGAACAGTGAGGATTGACGGGCCTGAAATATTTTCCGGCAGGCTGATGTGTAAAAAGTTAGCGCCAGCAGTCGCAGCGATTTGCTGGCTGTATACGGTGCGCCCGGTAACATCAGAAACAGTAAAGGTTAAGTCCTCATTCTTTTCGCTTACAAACTCATACTGGAAGTTTCCGTTGTTTGGGTTAGGGTAGAGCAGCGGTTTGGAAGATGTTACTGCGTCGTTGACAATGGAAACGTTTGCGCTTACACTTTTAGAACCGCAACTATTAGTTGTCGTATAGGCGATATTTGTAACGCCATTCGAAATACCCGTCACTATGCCCGCCTGGTCTATGGTTGCAATATCAGTATTGCTACTTGTCCATATCCCGTTGGCATCACCGTTCACTACAGCCAGCGAAATGCTATGTCCGTCTGGTGCGCTGCTACCGCCGGTGATCACACCGGCAACTGGTTGCGGAACAATTGTAACGTTTACTGTGGTAGACGCGGCTGTAATTCCATCACTCATAACAATGGTGAACGAATCGGTTCCCGTAAATCCAGCTTCTGGAGTATACGAAAGGCCAGAAGGCGTATTAATCCCGGTTCTTGAAGTTGATGATGCGTTGAAGCCACCGACCATACCATGATGTGGCTGAATGCTTACAGACCAGGTTTCGTGGTTACCGCTCATAACGTCATTTACCGACAGCTTTTCGTTGATAGAGGTTGTGCTGTTCGCACAAACGATCAGATCCTGTGTTGTGCCGACAATATACATGCGCTCTACCGGCAGCGAACTATCTGTTGCTCCAATAGCGCGGATAACATTATTGCCGTAGTCGGCAATGTAGATGTTCCCAAGACCATCTATAGCGAGACTTGCAGGCAGGTACAACTGTGCGGAATCTTTTGCATGACCATCGCCGTCATAGCCACGGGTATTGCTCCCTGCAAAAGTGGAAATGTTACCATCGGAAGCCAAGAGACGTACAGCGTTGTTCTGCCAGTCGCAGATGTATAAGTTGCCGCAAGCATCGAAGGTGATCCCGTTTGGTATCCAAAGAGAAGCTGCGGTTGCGGCAGAGCCGTCGCCGGAATAAGCGCCAGTGCCATTACCAGCAATGGTACCGATGTTGCCATCCGTTGTTACTTTACGCACGCGGTTATTCCAGGCATCAGCAATGTATACGTTGCCGGAGCAATCTGCTAATACGCAGGAAGGGGAGTTAAGTTGAGCGGTCGTAGCAGCTATTCCATCTCCATTATATCCGCCGGCATACGTACCTGCAAAGCAATGTATTGTTCCGCTCCCGTCTATCTTACGAATGGTCTCACTGCCCATATCGGCAATATAGATGTTGCCGCTGCAATCAAGGGCTACCGAGGCTGGATAGGTAAGATTAGCCGCGGTTGCGGGGCCCTCATTATTATAATCGTAGCCACCATATCCGCCATGATTCCCGGTGCCTGCTATTGTAGTAATATTGCCATCTATGCCTATTTTACGTACCCGTTCGTTGAATTTATCAGCGATGTAGATATTTCCGCTGGCGTCAAGTGTTACACCCATCGGGCCATTGAGCTGGGCGGCAGTGGCGGGCATGTTATCGCCATTGTAGCCGGCTACTCCCGTACCTGCAATAGTAGTAATGATACCTGCATGAGATACTTTCCGTACTGCATTATTGAAATAGTCTGCTATGTATACATTTCCTGCTGCATCAGCCGCAACGCCGAACGGACTGCCTATGGTTGCTGCGGACGCAATGCCGCCGTCGCCTGAGTAGCCGCTTGCGTGGCTGCCTGCAAAAGTGGAGATGATATTACCGGGTGCACAACTGCCTGTAATTTGCGCTTGCGCGAAAAAAGGCACGGCCAGTACTACTGCGAAGGAAACAAATTTGTAAAGAGTCTTCATGTGTGTTTTGGTTGGGAGCGTAAATGTATCTCATTCGTTGTAAAAAATATATATTTACCTATACGTTAACGGGTTATTAGTAAATGCTCTTTAAGGTGCAATAAATGCAATTGAATGTTACTTTTGGCTTTGTAATGAAGAACGATCTTTTCCGTAAGAAAACGCTGCAGCATATAAATAAAGAAGTGGCCGATGGTCTGATAGATGGTCATGGGCACAGCATGAGTAAGGAACTCACGGTACGTGACCTTACGTTCATGGGTATAGCGGCTATTGTTGGAGCGGGTATATTTTCCACTATCGGCAAAGCCAGCTTCGATGGCGGCCCTGGTATCATACTGCTGTTTCTTTTTGTTTCCGTGGCTTGTGGCTTCTCTGCTATCTGTTATGCTGAGTTCGCCAGTATGGTGCCCGTATCTGGTAGTGCATATACGTATTCTTATGTGGCATTTGGTGAGATCATAGCGTGGATCATAGGGTGGGATCTGCTTATGGAATACGCGATAGGCAACATCGCCGTGGCCATATCGTGGAGCGACTATTTCACGGCGCTTATAAATAGTATCCGCATCGGCAGTTTTCATATGCACATACCCGAATACCTGGCTACCGATTACTGGACGGCCAAAGATCAGCTTACCGATGCCGCAAAACTGGCTTGGGCCAATGCTCCTGTTATCGGCCCGGTGCGGTTCATCTGCAATATTCCCGCCTTCATGATCACGGCGCTCATAACCTGGGTCATCTATATAGGTATCAAAGAATCGAGGCGCAGCACCAATGTGATGGTGATACTGAAGATAGCCATCATATTGCTGGTGATGATAGCAGGCTGCTTTTTTGTGAACACGGGCAACTGGACACCTTTTCTTCCAAATGGTTTAGGCGGAGTGCTTGCGGGTACGTCGGCAGTGTTCTTCTCCTATATCGGGTTCGATGCCATATCCACTACAGCAGAGGAGTGCAAAAATCCACAACGCGATCTGCCCAAAGCCATGTTCTACTCGCTCATTATCTGCACAGTAGTGTATATACTTATTGCGTTAGTGCTCACGGGCATGACCAGCTACAAGAACCTGAACGTCGGAGATCCGCTGGCATATGTATTCAGCAATATGAATAGCAAATGGGCCAACTGGATCGCGGGAGTGATCTCTATAAGTGCGGTAATTGCGACAGCGAGTGTGCTGCTGGTATTCCAGCTCGGCCAGCCGCGTATCTGGATGAGTATGAGCCGCGATGGCTTACTGCCTCCGGTATTTGCTAAAATACACCCGAAATATAAGACACCTTCATTCTCAACAATCCTTACCGGCTTTATAGTGGGTATACCCGCCCTGTTTATGAACCTCAGTGTAGTGGTGGACCTCACGAGTGTCGGTACCTTATTCGCATTTGTGCTGGTGTGCGGCGGTATCCTTAAGCTGCAAAATGATAAAGGCCGCCTTGAAAGCAAATTTAAAACCCCGTACCTGAATGGAAAATGGATAGTACCTGTTATGTTTGTGTTGTCGGTCTTTTTGTTCGAAAAATTCTATCCCGGTGGCTTTAAAGGCTATCTGAATTTTGCAGATGCAAAGGGCAACGTAACCTGGGATGTGATTCGCACAAAGGTGCCGTTCTTCCTGTTCGGGATCACATTTTTGGTGACAACCATACTTTCGTTCATTAAGAACTATTCCATCATACCGGTCATGGGTTTCCTATGCTGCACCTATCTTTTATCCGAATCCGGCACTACCAACTGGGAGCGGTTTCTCATATGGCTGGTCGTGGGTTTGGTGCTGTATTTTGTGTATGGCTTTAAGAACAGCAAGATTGGGAAGAAACAAATGGCTGACGATGGAATAGGCGGGTAGAGACGCCAGGCATGGCGTCTCTACATAACATCAGGACAAAATAATATTTACTCGCCCTTATTCTCTTCCTGATTCTCGTGGAGGTCTCCACCCAGGCTGTAGTAGTTGTTTTCCTCGTCTTCCTCTCCGATAACCTCATCAGCATCGTCGGCTGAGCTGCCGGGTACGTCAAGGTCTTCCCCCGTCATGTCCATGTTCAAACTGCCTTTTTCGTTAAGTGGATCGCCGTCTGCGTCCACATTGTCGAGGGCAGAACGCTGCA
This sequence comes from uncultured Bacteroidota bacterium, assembly GCA_903851455.1. Lineage (GTDB taxonomy): Bacteria > Bacteroidota > Bacteroidia > Chitinophagales > Chitinophagaceae > Nemorincola. The sequence goes on from CAINOM010000568.1 coordinate 4,375, forward strand.
GATTAATGCTGTCAGTACTGTCCATGTTTTGTTCAGCTGCATCGAGCATTCTCAGGTCTTCATCTGTAACATCGGCATCCGTGCCAGATACAAACCGTGTATCCGACGCCTGATTGTTAAGGTTGTCGGTTTTGTTGACCAGCTTGTTTTCTCCGGGTAGTTGTTTTTCTCCGTTATTATTTCCGGCAAGGGTGATATCTTCACTGGCAGGGTAATGGGGATATCCCGGCAATGAAGCTTTTTTATTGTTCTTTTCCATTGGTAGTATTTTATGACAAACCTATAAAACCCGTGCCGCCGGAGCTATGATAGTGGTCAGGCTAAAACATGATCATAATTTCGGCACTTTGCCGTTGGGGTATTTTTTCCAGTTGATCCCCTTACCGAAAGTGCCGCCAATGCGTTTCCAAAATGATTCGCTTTGTGTGATAGATATGAAACTGTCGCTTGCTACGGCAGAGGAAGGATCTATTTTTGGCGCCAGGTGATTATACGCAGCTAGCGAATCGGTATTCATCGGCAGATGCCAGATGTGGGTTTCGAAACGTTTGCGCGTGAAACTGCGCAGCAGGGAAGATTGAAAACCATCGGTAGCCAGTCCTATTGACTTAAAGCCATGTTCTTTTGCGAGCAGGTAGGAGTAATAAACATTCTCCGTACTGTGCCGGGCTTTTGTTTCACAAAATATATGCTCCCTTGGTATGCCCAACTGCTCCGCATACAACCCCATTATAATACCTTCATAATAAGGGCTATAGACGGCAGAGCCGGAGTAGATCACGTTCTTAGTGTATCCGTTCTTGTACAGTATGTAAGACCACAGCACGCGCCCTTTCATCACGGAGTCCCAGCTCCCATTATTGAATGGAATACCGGGTACAATTATGGCATCAAGTGGCTTTATGGAATCGATTTTTGCAAGGTCTTTTACAGTCGCCTTTTTGGAAGTGGTGCAGTTGATCAATTGTAAAAGTGTCATGCAAACAAGAATGAATGATAAGATATGGATCGCTCTTTTTTTCAATGGATATTGGTTTATTGAACAGCAATAAAAATATCGTACCCGCCTGGGTTTAGATAATAATTCCTCCCTTTGTTTTCCCGTTCACAAAGTACATCTCCATCTCGCCCTTATTCTTCGCTTCTATTTTTCCGCGGTATTCACAGTTGAAGTGGTCTTTCACCAGCTCGAATGTGGCTCCCGAGATATTTATCCTGCCCGGCACTGAGTTTTGCTCCATTCGTGCCGCAACGTTCACGGCATCGCCCCATATGTCATATTGGAACTTATGCTTGCCCACCACACCCGCTACTACCTGCCCCGTATGCATACCCACTCTTATTTTGAAGAGATGCCCGTGCTCCGCTTCCATGTACTTCATCATTTCAATTGCTGCATTAAGTACATCTATGGGGTTTGTTCTGTTCACGGTAGGCAGTCCGCCTGCGCACATATATGCATCACCTATCGTCTTTATTTTCTCAACGCCGTATTTCAGTGTTATCTCATCAAATGCCCGGAAGTATTTATCGACCCTCAGCACCAGGTCCTCTGCTTTTAGTGTCTCCGCGATCTGGGTGAAGCCAACAAAATCAGTGAACATAACCGTCACCAGGTCATACTTACGACTTCTCGTAAATCCTTCATTCAGCAGTTCCCGCGCTGCCTCCTCCGGCAGGATGTTCAAAAGCAGTGCTTCAGACCGTCTCTTCTCTTCTTCGATCATTTTATTGCGAAGCGCTATTTCATCATAACTGTTTTTTAGCTCCACATTCCGCAGGCGGTATATCTCCATGTCCCTTTCTTTTACCTCCAGTTGTCGCTGCAGTTCAGCTTGTTCCATAGCTTTTTCGGCGGCATATACCGCTTTATTGCGCTCCAGTATTATGGCTTCTGTTTTTTGAACGGCAAATGTGAGGAAGAAACCCCAGGTAGCCATAAATACAAAGCAGATAATTATGTTGGAATAGTTGAATGTATTTTGCGCCGTTGTGCTGAGTTCATAAACCGGCGTTAAGTTCTTGACGTTGATCTCCAGGAACAAATAGCTAATAACACACGCAAGCGATAGCGACGCTTTTACGATCCAGCTGGTGTTTTGTTTCAGGAATGGAAACAGCGAAATAGCTACAATGAAATATTGAAAGCCGCAGTTCCAGCCCAGCAGGTAGACGGAAACGATCTGGTATGCGATCACTTCTGTCATGCCAATGAACATGGCAGCGCTATGTTTGCCCTGCCTGTTGAGTACTATCGCCACTACATGGCAGCAGATACTAACCAACTGGATCCACATCATGGTATAACTGCCGAGAATAAAAAAAACGGCTAACCAGACTCCGTGTACTCCCCATGCCAGGGTATAGAGAATATTGGATATGATGTAGAAGCGGTAGTTTTCCAGCCTGATAGCTTCCGGGATCGTATCGAAATGCCGGAATATGCGGATCAGGAGCCGCGTTAAGGCATTATCAACAAAAGCATCCTTCAGCGTCATAAAGGAGAATATTATTCAAAAGTAGCAAAACCCCGGCTTTACCGAACATAGGCAAATAAGAAGAGGCATCATAGTAATAAACGGGCGGTCTCAATGGCAACAGTCCCAATTACAAATTCCACAAAACGAATTACTTCCTGTACTGTTTCACAATACCTTTCATTTCGTTCAGCTTCATCAGGGCTTCTACCGGTGTAAGGGTGTTAATGTCCGTATCGTCCAGCAGTTGCTGTATCCGGCGGATATCTTCGGTAACTCCATCAAATATATTCAACTGGAATTGCGCCGCAGGCTTAATGTTCTTTACTTTTTCCGCGGTGCTGCCTGTATTGGCATGTTTCTCCTCCAGTTGAGTCAGTATTTCATTGGCCCTGTCCAGCAGCTTCGGCGGCATGCCGGCCATGCGCGCTACCTGTATACCAAAGCTGTGCCTGCTGCCGCCGGGTGCCAGTTTACGCAGGAAGATCACTTTATTGCCCGTCTCTTTATGTGTAATATGGTAGTTGCGTACTCGTTCCAACTGATGCTCCAGTTCGTTCAACTCATGATAGTGTGTGGCGAAGAGTGTTTTTGGTCGTGTGGTCGTATTGTGCAGGTGCTCTACTATAGACCATGCCAGCGAAATACCATCATAGGTACTCGTGCCGCGGCCAATCTCATCCAGCAGTACCAGGCTGCGTTCGCTGAGGTTGTTAATGATGCTAGCCGTCTCATTCATCTCCACCATGAAGGTACTTTCCCCGCCGCTCAGATTGTCCGACGCGCCTACTCGGGTAAATATTTTGTCCGTGAGACCAATTGTTGCTTCGTCCGCAGGCACAAAGCTGCCCATATGTGCCATCAGCGTAATGATGGCTGTTTGCCGCAGCAATGCCGATTTACCGCTCATATTCGGACCGGTAAGTATGATCACCTGCTGTTCCGTCTTGTCCAGCACTATGTCGTTGGCGATGTATGAATCGCCGGGCGGCAGCTGCTGTTCTATCACGGGGTGCCGGCCCGCCTTAATATTCAGCACCGGCTCGTTCACAAGGGTAGGGCGGTGGTAGTTGTAAGTACGGGCGTTGTAAGCAAAGCAAATGAGACAATCGAGCTGCGCAATGATGTGCGCATTGCTTTGTATCGCCGATATAAAAGGCTCTATACTCACCAGCAGCTTCTGGTACAAGTCCATTTCTATGGTCAGTATCTTTTCTTCGGCCCCCAGTATTTGCTCCTCATATTCTTTCAGCTCCGGCGTTATGTATCGCTCGGCATTTGCCAGTGTTTGCTTGCGTATCCAGTCTGCCGGTACTTTGTCTTTATGCGTGTGGGTTACTTCGAGGTAGTATCCAAAAACGTTATTGTAGGATATCTTCAGTGAAGAGATACCGGTGCGCTGCGTTTCCTGCTGCTGTATCTGCAACAGGAAATCCTTGCCGCTCCGCGATATTTTCCTCAGGTGGTCCAGCTCTTCAGAAATCCCTTCACGTATCATCCCTCCCTTGCTGGCAAGTGCAGGCGCCTCATCAACAATGGTCTTCTGTATCCTTTCGCGCATTTCCGCGAGTGGCTGTACCGGCTCCGCTATTTTGCGCAGCGCATCATTTCCCGAGTTTACACACAGTTCGCGCATCTCGGCCATAAAGTACAGGCTGCGCGCCAGCTGCATCACTTCACGTGGATTTGCTTTTTTCAGCGGAATTTTGCCGATGAGCCTTTCTACGTCTCCTATTTGTTTTATCAGGTGTGTAAGCGATACATTCAGCGCCTGGTCCAGTATGAAATGACTCACAAGGTCCAGCCGCTGCTCTATCCTGTTCTGATCGAACAATGGAAATATCAGCCAGCGCTTCATCAGGCGCGCACCCATTGGGGTATGGGTATGATCAATGGCCTGGAGTAAATTGGTGCCCTGCTCATAGCTGCTGTGTACCAGCTCCAGGTTGCGGATGGTAAAACGGTCCATCCACAAAAAGTCAGTGGCGATAATGCGCTGTAGCGAATTTATGTGCTGCAGGTTGGCGTGCTCGGTATCCTTGAGGTAGTGGATGGCCACACCGCATGCTATGGTAGCAGCTTTAAGGTCTTCTATGCCGTATCCTTTCAGTGATTGCGTCTGGAAATGTTGCAGCAACAGGTCGTAACAATATTGCTCCCTGAATACCCACTCATCCAGTTGAAAAGTATAGACCTTGCTGTCAAACTGCTCCCTGTAATGTTTTAGTTGCGACTTAGACAGGATGACCTCAGAAGGAGAAAAACTTTGCAGCAGCTTATCCATGTACTCAATATTTCCCTCGGCAGTATAGAACTCCCCGGTAGTAATATCAAGAAATGCCACTCCGCATACAGTGTCTCCCAGGTGCAGCGCCGCAAGGAAATTATTGGTCCTGTTCTCCAGCAGTTTGTCGCTGGTGGCAACACCCGGCGTTACCAGTTCTGTAACGCCGCGCTTCACAATGCCCTTGGTCAGCTTCGGATCTTCAAGCTGATCACATATGGCTACTCGATAACCGGCCTTAACCAGTTTGTGCAGATAAGTTTCCAGCGAGTGGTGCGGAAATCCAGCAAGGTCTACCGACGAAGCAGATCCGTTAGACCGCTTCGTCAGCGTGATGCCTAGCACACGTGATGCTATGTGGGCATCCTCATTAAAGGTCTCATAAAAATCGCCTACGCGAAACAACAACACAGCATCAGGATATTTAGCCTTGATATCCTTATGCTGCTTCATTAAGGGCGTTTCCGCGAGTTTCTCTTTAGCCACTTCGCAAATATAACCGCTTTAATGCTGGCTTGAATGGGCATTTGCCGGAGGTGTTAGGGGAGTGTGGATAACTTAGGATGATGATCAATAGTAGCTTATCTCCAGCCGGATGAAGTGCCCCGGACTTATTTCTTTTTCACGCCAGTTACCGTGGTCGTCAAATTTGGAATATTTAAAGTCGCAAACAAGTAGGCCTTCCGCGTCATATTGTTTTGCTTCAATGATCTTCCCGCTATCGTTCCTGGTATATTCGGTTCTGTAGCGATAGTTTAGCTCATTATCGAATTCAGTTTTCTTTGTTCTCCTACCGGCTCCAATAACTATGTCGGGCCAGTTGCCGTCCACATCACTACAATCAAATTTTAATTTTGAGATGTCGAGCTTCTGGTTGTTATCATAAAAGTAGTCGCAATGGCAAAGCAGGGACCCATCTGGGCCGTATGTATTACGGGCAATTTCATTACCGTGCCTGTTGTATTTATACCTGGTATAGTTGATCAGCTTATTGTTTGTGTCAAGGCTTGAAGAACAAACTATTTTTCGGCGTCTGTAATGTATGAGTTCGGTACGCGTCGCATTGGTATAGGTAGATACAGTTCTCACTGAATTTTTCTTAAAGTCATAGCTGATCGTTTTCTGTTCAACCAATTCTCCTTTTCGCTCATGTTTTAAGAATACCGGGTATCCATTCGTATCATGGGTGTCAATGATTACATCCGTAATTGTGTCATTTGCATAACGATAACTTTTTGCCGTCTTTACCCGACCGTTCATTTTATAAGTGCCGTCATGCCATATCCTCGCGTGTTTTTTACCATGCCATGCTGCATAACATCGTGCCGGGCGCACACTAAGTAATAAAAAAACGGCAATTACTACAACGGATAGGCTTCGCATTTTTAAGTATTGGAATATGCGTTCACGTATTAGCTACTTCTTCACCTTTATCAGGAAATCCTTTGTCACTTTCACATCACCTTTTGCTTCCCATTTTATATGCTGCCACTCCGATGTCGGTTTTATTGTAGTGGTTGCGCCGTCGTCCGCGGAGACTGTTATGGGCAGCGTAAAGCCCGTTACTATGTTATTGAATTTATAGTTCAGTTCGTTATTCTTGATGGTATATTCCAACTGCGGGATCTTTGTAGTGCGCAGGTACTGTTCAAAGAATGCTGTAAGGTCCAGGCCGGTGTGCCAGCTTATATCGCCTTCTATCTGTTGAGTGGTGGTTACCTGGTGGTAATGGTCTTTCCCCAGGCCGCGTAGCATTGCCCTGAATTTTTCATCGTCATTGGTCATCACGCGCACCATATACATGATCGCGGCGCCCTTATCATACATATCATCAGATCCTTCCGTATTCACGCCGTAGGGGCCTATTATTGGCTTATCATTCCGTATGTTATTCCACTCGCCGCGACAGAATTTTTGCCCTTTTTCTTTGCCGGCAATACATTCTTCAAACAAGGATTCTGAAAAGGTCGTGATCCCCTCATGTACCCAGTTGTCGGCAATGTCTTTTGCAGTAATGTTATTGCCAAACCACTCATGCCCGCTTTCGTGCACTATGATATAGTCAAAGTCCATCCCCACGCCCGTAAACGACCGGTCGAAGCCCAAATAGCCCATCTTGTAGCCATTACCATAAGCCACTGCGCTCTGGTGTTCCATGCCCAGGTAAGGGGCGTCAACAAGCTTGTAGCCGTCGTCGTAGAAAGGGTAGGGGCCCATCCAGTATTCGAAGCAGTGCAGCATAGGCTTTACCACCTCAAATTGTTTTTTTGCCCGCTCCTCGTTATAACGCAGCACCCAGAAGTCAAGGTTGAGTTGTCCCTTTTCACCCATCAGTGTATCCTGCCAGTGTACATAGTCGCCTATGTAAAAGGTAACATCATAATTATTGATCGGGTTCTTCACACCCCAGGAATAGCTCTGCATATCTTCCTCATCGCCCACCCGCAGTAATTTGCCATTGCTCACCGCCTTTAGTCCTTTAGGCACCGTAAATGCTACCGACATGCCATTATCCGGCTCGTCCCACTGCGCATCCTTGCAGGGCCACCACACACTCGCTCCCAGCCCCTGGCAGGACACAGATATCCACGGATTACCTGCTGTGTCCTTTGTCCATGTAAAGCCGCCATCCCACGGCGCATTTACTGCTGCCCGTGGTTTGCCATGGTAGTAGATCAGTATGTCTTTTGTAGTGCCTTGCGTCCATTCAGAAAAATGATAAGTAAGCCACCATGCATTTCCCTCTCTTTTGAAATTCACTGGATGGCGGATAACAGTGTCATCGCCATAGGTTGTCAGTTCCACACTGTCTATCTGCATGGGCGCCTGCAGGTCTATCTGCATGGAGTCTACCGGTTTCTTGGTTACTGCAAGCGAGATCGTATTTTCTCCCGATATGCTTTTCGTGGCCGTGTCAAAGACCACAACGAGGTTGTAGTACTTCACATCCCACCAGTCGCGGCCGCGGCCGTTGCTGCCACGCAGCGTATCGGCATGGGTATAAGCAAATGTGGTATTTGCCGGGAGCAAATACCACATTATAAAAAGGATATTAATTATTGTTTTTGCCATTATTGCATATCTACAAGTTCCACATCAAAGATAAGGATTGAATTTGGTGGAATAGAACCTCCTGCACCCCTTTCGCCATAGGCGAGGTGAGATGGCAGATAGAATGTGGCCTTGGTTCCTTTTTTCAGGAGCTGTACCCCTTCATCCCAGCCGGCTATTACCTGGTGCTGGCCTAGTGTAAAGCTGAATGGATTTGCACCGGCTTCGTTTTTGTCAAACACCTTGCCATCAAGCAGTTTGCCTACATAGTGCATACTTACTTTCTGACCTGGCTTTGCATTTTCGCCGGTTCCTTCCTGCGTGATGGTGTAATACATGCCAGACTCAGTCTTTGTAGCCTTGATGTTGTTCTTGGTGAAATATTCCTTCAGCGTACGGTCTTCATTCAGCTTTTGCCCAGCCTGCTTGCTTTCGGCTTCTTTCTTGTGCTG
>CAINOM010000569.1 GCA_903851455.1 uncultured Bacteroidota bacterium
GCCCTATAAAGGCACGCCGGAAAATCCAGCTGCATGGTTGCATACCGTAGCAAAAAACAAAGCAAAAAATTACATTGCGCGCCATAACGTTTTTGCCGGAAAAATTGCACCGGACCTGAAGCATAGCTCATGTGAAACGGAGGAAATGTACATAGATCTGTCTGAAAAAAACTTCACTGACAGCCAGCTGCAGATGATGTTTGCGATATGCCATCCGTCTATCTCCACGGAAGCGCAGATAGGACTGTCGCTCCGCATCCTCTGCGGATTTGGTATAGACGAGATCGCAAATGCCCTGCTTACGAATAAGGATACGATCAACAAGCGGCTGCATAGGGCAAAGGAAAAGCTGCGTTCTGAAAAGGTGAAAATGGAAATGCCGGGAGATGCAGAAATAAACAAACGGCTGGAAACAGTGCTGTTGACCTTGTACCTGCTGTTTAACGAAGGTTACTATTCCGAGAGCAGCGACAATGTATTGCATGAAGACCTTTGTATGGAGGCCATTCGACTCACGCACATGCTCGTAGAAAATGAGAAAACAAATCAGCCCCCGGTAAATGCCCTGCTGTCTTTGATGTGTTTTCACGCCTCCAGGTTTGCGGCAAGAAGGGACAAGAACGGCGCACTGATCTTGTACCAGGACCAGGATGAGACGCTATGGAACGCGGACCTTATCTCGAAGGGAATGTATTTTCTTAACATGGCATCGACGGGCAATACCATTTCAAAGTATCATATCGAAGCCGCTATTGCCTGGTGGCATACTATAAAAGAAGACACACAGGAAAAATGGGAGCATATCTTACAGTTGTTTAACCAGTTGCTGCAGATAGAGTACTCCCCTATTGCAGCGCTGAACAGAACTTATGCACTTGCAAAAGCTAATGGAGTGGCAGAAGCCATAGTTGAAGCCGAAAAGCTAAACCTCTCAGACAACCATTTCTACTTTACCTTACTCGGTGAGCTATATAAAAACGTAGATCGCGATAAGGCAAAACAGAATTTAGAAAAAGCACTGGCACTTGCAAAGACCCAGACTGACAAACAAACAATTCAAAAGAAGATAGATCTGCTGTAATGACCCGCTCTGAAATCCAAACGCTCATTTTGTCGCAGGCAAAAAACTCTCCACCACCTCATACATACCTGGCTCAAAGGTTGCCATCTCAATGACCTGATCAAGATAGGGCGATGCAGTAGGGTTGGCGCGCATACGCTGGTAATCATCAAGACTACGCCACTGTGCGTACATGGTCACTTTAGTGCCGTCCAGACTCCGGTGCAGGCTGGAAGAGATAAAACCGGGTATAGACCTTACGCTCTCAGTTGTAGCGAGCGTGAGGAGCTCAACCACCTTCCGCTGGTTCTCCGGATCAACTTTAAAAACATTGATCAGGGTCAGGTAGTTGCTTCCGGGTGAAATGGTAGTCATGCTGTTTCTTTTGATGCAACCACAAATTTACCGATTTTCATCCACCGGCTTGTTGCACTCTCTCCCGTATTGCGGGAATAAAGCGGGCAGCAGCAAAAAAAATGCAATAGAATAGATGCCGGCTTATGCCCTATCTAATACATTTACTGCTATATTTGCAACCTTTTATAAAACTTAAAACCTATAGAAAATGAAAAAGTTTTTACTATTGATCCTCCTCCCATTATTCCTGATCACCACCGGGACACAAGCACAAACAACACGCTGGTATAGCTACGGGCAATATTTGACCGACCACGTTGATTTCGTTGATAGCACTAATATGGCAATATGGAATGACACAACCAGCAAACTCGGGTATATGTCGGGTGGCAGTCCTTATTATTATTTAAATAATTTCACTTCCGTAGGCATGTCGTTTGCTCCGGTACTCAGTGCATGGAACGACCCGGTTTTGTACGGCTCAACTATAGAAGTGAGCCCATCTAATGCCTACACAATTGATTCTGTGCGGATACGCGGTACGTATATGCGCAACAATGCGAAAACAGCGCCCATAGATACAATATATATAAGTTTCGTTTATGGCAATGGCACCCTCACTTCGAATCTCGAAAATGATTACTTCCTTGGTATGACGTCTCACTATGGGTACGACACTGTGCACTTCCTGGGTATGGCGTGCGATACGCTCAGAAACATTGCCTCCAACTTCCCAAGTGTTGCCATTCCTCCATATACCCAGTACCTAACACTTACGCATACCGACACCGCTACAAATTTTGACAGATATATTCGCCTGACGACGCCTTATCCCGTCCCAGCCGGCAATACGGCTGCTATGTCTGTGACCTTTAAAAGCGGAGACGCGTCATTTACTTATTTTGACACAGTATTGTATGCATCCGGCGCCGCAAAATATGGCGTATTTCTTCCCAGGATAAAGTTCAGATCAGACGGGGCGGGCTCGGCGCAGTTCCCGCCATACAGTCCTGTTGACAGCAACGAAGGCTCTTTTAGAGATGGTCGTTCTTCGATAGATTACGAAGGGTGGACCGGATTGTATATACCCAACTGGGCATGGACATCAGCCGGCGGCGGGGCTTCTTCGCTTCAATATCCTGATTTTGATTTTCATATCAGCTGTCCTACCTGCTTATCTACTGAGGCAATTTCCGGCACTACGCTAGTGTGCGTGGGCGCTACGACTTCATTGTCTAGCGCCACCGGTGGCGGCACCTGGAGCAGCAGCAATACAGGTATAGCCACTGTCGGCTCTACAACTGGTGTGGTAACCGGTGTTTCCGGCGGCACAGTAAATATCAGCTATACCACCTCCGGCGGTTCGTCTTTCATTGTCGTTACCGTTAATCCACTACCCGATGCGGGCACCATCAGCGGTGCAACAGCGGTATGTGTTGGTTCCAGCATAACACTGTCCGACAGCGCTCCGGGAGGCGTATGGGCAAGCAGCGTGCCCAGCGCGGCAACAGTCGGTTCCGCAACAGGTGTCGTAACCGGCGTCCTGTCGGGAATTACCGGCATCAGTTACACGACAACCAATACCTGCGGAAGCACCACCATTGTTCACGTAGTCACTGTGAATGTATTTGGTGCTGGTACCGTCACCGGCCCTGCTACTCTGTGTACGGGGGCTTCTCTCACTTTCATGGACCCAACCGCTGATGGTGTGTGGACCAGCAGCACTCCCGGAGTGGCTACGATAGGTTCCAGCGGTGTTGCAACAGGTATCGGAACAGGCACGGCGACCATCAGCTACACCGTAACGAACGCCTGCGGCACCGCGGTTGCCACAGCGATTGTTTCGGTCGATGTGGCACCGGTAGTGAGTGCTATTACGGGTACGTTATTTGTTTGCAGCGGCCTTACCACTCCGCTCAGCGATGCTACACCCGGCGGCACATGGAGCAGTATAACAACCGGCGTTGCCACGATAAGTTCCTCCGGAGTAGTGACGGGCGTAGGCGCAGGCATATCGGGGATCAGCTATACCGTTACCACCGGATGTGGCGCTTCCGCTGCCATAGCCATAGTCACCGTTAATACGGCTCCTGTAGTTGGCTCTATCACAGGCCCATCGGGCGTGTGCATAGGCGGCTCTATCAACTTAACAGATGCTACAGCGGGTGGCTCGTGGACGAGCGGCAGCCCGGGTATAGCCACGGTTGGCACAACATCAGGTGTGGTAACCGGTGTATCTACGGGCACGGCTACTATCAGTTATACCGTGAGCAATTCCTGCGGATCGGTGACTGCAACCACTAATATTGCGGTTAACACAGCGCCCTTTGCCGGCACTATTACCGGCCTGACACATGTCTGCCAAACGGCGTCGATCACATTATCAGACGCCGTAACAGGCGGCACCTGGAATGCGTCTAATGGCCATGCGTTTATCTCAAGTACAGGCACAGTGCTCGGCGTCACAGCAGGCGTTGACACAATGATGTATACAGTTACTGTTTCGTGCGCTACTACTACCAGTGCCACGGCCACCCTGGTGATAACAGTAGATCCTGCACCCTCTGCCGGTACCTTAACCGGACCGGATTCTGTTTGTGTCAGCCACTCTATCACTTTGTCTGATGCTGTTACCGGCGGATCCTGGAGTGCAGGCAATGCCAACGCTTTTGTCTCCAGCACAGGTGTAGTATTGGGCATTACCACAGGCACCGATGATATCACCTATACTGTTACGAACTCTTGCGGCACGGCTAACGCAGACGCGCTCATAACTATTTACGACTGCTCACTTGGCGTAAATAACCTGCCCGGCGGCGATATTTCATTGTATCCGAACCCGGCCCAAAACAGCATTACGATCAATGCTGCGGAAATGATAAAGGATGTTGTGATCAGCAATATTTTAGGGCAAGAAGTATTTGTTGGAAATTACAATTCCGCCACCGTTGTTATCGGGCTTGATCGACTGCCGGCCGGTATCTATGTTGCTAAGATAAACGGCGACCGCGTATACAAGATCATTAAGCAATAGCCGATGATCCACAGTCATATAAAAAACTGCAAGGGCTGACGCCCTTGCAGTTTTTTATTTGGCAATATATCCCGAATAGATACTCAATGAAACCCTATCCTATCCGCTAACGATAATTACTCACATTCATAGACTATGCGCGAGATATTTACCACAGTTCCGGGCAACGATTCCGTTATGGTAGTGATCCTGCCTCCTGTATCCAGCAGGTAATTGAATGTCTTGACGCTATCCAGGTACATATCAGAATAGTGAGCCCTGTTCATTAAGTGCTTCGGGGTATAAATGGCCCGGCCATAGTTTTCAAGGTCGGACAGCCGTGCAGTAAGGTTCCCGGTATTATACAAAGTATCGTTGTACCAATAGTGTGTCACGTTGATCTGTCCGCCATTTTCTGACAAAGAATCCATTGTGGGGTCACCGTTCAGCCACGGTATAAAATCAGATGAGACGTTGCTATAGCCAATCGCATTGTGCAGGTACATGTTACCAACGGAGTCATAGTAGTATTCGTCGCGGTTGTTGTCATAGCCATACGAGTAGTAACTCGGAATAATACCGTCTACCCTGCCTTGCGCATCCAGGGAAATAGTATCACTTTGCTGCGTATAGTTCTGCTGCGCATTTACGGTGCGTGATATGATCCGTGTACCGATGCGGTTAAAGTATTTATAATAATTGGAGTAATTCGATTGCGAAAAAAACACAAACATATAGCTAACCGATCCGTCGCTGTTGTAATACAAGTGATAAACTGTTTTTTGGCTGGTATCAGCGCCACTCTCCGATATCTGCGATATGCGGCAACCGGTGAATTTAGCGGGTGCAGACTTGCCCGGCTTCTTGCAGGCAACAAAACAAGCGAAAACAAAGATGAAACAAGAAATGATAGATATTTTGCGCATAGGTTAAAGCTTATTGATTCTCAAGCGAGTGAAGATAATAAAAATAAAAACAAATGTCAATCACAGGCCAGCGACCGATTCACTAACGTACAATCTAAAATAAAAGTATCTTCAGACCTGTGACTTACCTGCCCAGCGAAACTCCAGTGGACATGAGATTTGCTGCTTACAACTCCCCGCTGGTCACCTGGCTCCGGCTCAATATTTCTTCTATCTCTTTTTCTCTCTTTTGGATCTGGAAGCGCATGGGCGAGAATGTCCAGCGGCCGCGGAGCCTCGACAACCGGTCCTGTGGCGACCTGAAGATGATACGGCTTATCCAGTTAAGCGGTACTATATGCCTGAACGCATTAGACAACCTCACAAAATAAACTACCGTCGCGGCATCACAACGGTCCAGCACATTTTTCAGTTCCTCGGGATCAGTAAGGGATGATATGCAAAGTACTGTGCCGGTCTTAGGGTTAAAATATTGCTGCAGTGATGTATCCTTATGCCACACGCTGTTGCTGATGATGCGCGCC
>CAINOM010000570.1 GCA_903851455.1 uncultured Bacteroidota bacterium
CCTTCCCCGGCATATACCGTGGCCACAGGTCCCTTGTGATGTCATGCATTTTTCCCAGCAGCTCATCCTTGTGTTCCAATGCCTTCTTATATATCTCATCGGCAGTATAGCCTGACTGTATCTCGTACTCAAATTTCTTCGCGTACAGCTCCTTGCCCAGCCTGAAGCTGCGCGGTTCCTTATGCGGATACTTGCCCAGCCACGACACATAGCGTTTTATAGCCCCGGTCGCCTGTGCTGCTCTTTCTCTGATAGCCGCTTTCTCATTATCCGGAAGTGTCGACTTTTTCAGCGCCTCTTCCAGATCATCTGTAAATACAGACAGACCACCAGAGTTCTGTTCTATCGCCAGGTCCGTATGCTCCCTGGTTGGGTTTTTGATATTGGCCTTGGCTGCAGAATAATAATCAGGCACCTTAGCCATCCGCACATAAAAGCTGCGCAGCCTTGTATCCAGGTCGGCATATTCATTGCCCAGCATATTGGCAAAGCTCTCAGACACATTGTAGGATGCCGGGTTCCACTCATAAGCCTTCTCCTCCCTGATGCCCCACTCAGCAGATTTCAACTGGTTCTCAATAAGGTGATAGTCCATTTTATTCAGGTCCGACAACTCGGTCAATTTAAATTTCTTAAGAGAGTCAAGGTTAGCCTTGCAAAAAGCAAGCTCGTGATTGCGTGATGCTTCATCGGGTACCACCAGCACTGAGTCGTACTTATGATAGCCCACACTACTCGCCCATGAAGGATATACTTTCCACATTTCCAGCACAAAATTTTCTTTGTATTTATCGAACCGGGCATTAACATCCGGCGCCGGGCTTTTTGCGTTTATAGTTGTCATACAGCTGAGCTGAAAAAAACAGAAGAAGAGTAATATTCTATTGGTCATAATAGTATGTGATTATCGGAAGTTACCTTATTTTTATTGTTCTGCTAGGCCAGCGCATTCACCGCACACCACGCCATCATCCCCATTCCCGTCTTCATAGATTCCTCATCTATATCAAAGTGGGAGTTATGCACAGGTGCGGTAAATTGCTTGCCATCCGGGCTCGTGCCAATGCGGAAGAAGCATCCCGGTACATGATGCGTATAGAAACTAAAGTCTTCGCCGGCCATGCGCATTTCCAGCTCATGCACATTCGTTTCGCCCACGTATTCTTTCGCCCATGCTTCAGCCTTAGCGGTTAACGCAGGATCATTAAACAGAGACGGATATCCGGCCGGTATCTCTACGAGTGCCACGGCTCCATAAGCAGCGCAGGTCTGCTCCGTAAATTCTTTTATCCACCGGTGCGCCTCATAGCGCCACTGTCCGTCCATAGTGCGAAACGTGCCAAGTATTTCCACCTTGTCCGGTATCACATTGGTCGTAAAGCCGCCCTGTATCTTACCGAAGGTAAGCACCGAAGGTATCAGCGGGTTGCCCTTGCGCGATATGATCTGTTGCAAGCCGGTGATCACGAGCGCGGAGATCGCAATGGGATCCACGGTCTGGTGCGGCAAGGCTGCGTGTCCTCCCCTGCCCTGTATGGTAATGTATATTTCATCGGCGCTGGCCATATATTGTCCGGCCCTGAAGCCTGTCTCACCTGTTTTTAAATGAGGGAATACATGCAGCGCAAAGATTGCCTCGGGCTTTGGATTTTCGAGCACCCCCTCCTTTATCATAATACTTGCCCCGCCCGGATGTTTTTCCTCACCCGGTTGAAAAATGAGTTTCACGGTACCTTCGAAACTATCGCGCAGATCCTGCAGTATATGCGCCGCCCCTAGCAGGCAACTGGTATGCACATCATGGCCGCAGGCATGCATCACGCCGTCGTTACGCGAGCGGTAGGGCACGTCATTTGCCTCCATTATCGGCAGTGCATCCATGTCAGCGCGCAGCGCTATACAGCGCTTATCAGGGTTCTTACCCGAGATGAGCGCCACAACGCCTGTGCCGGCAATGCCCTGTTGGCAGGCGACACCCATGCCCTTCAGTTTATCTGCAACAAAAGCCGATGTACCATGTTCATGAAATGAAAGTTCAGGATTGGCATGAATATGATGCCTGATCTCCTGCACTTCCGGAAAGTATTGCACCGCCTTGTCGAGTATCTGTTTCTTTAAGTCGTTGATCATAAGTGGTAAGTCATACGTCTGCCGACGCAGCCAGTGAAAGCAAGATAAAAAATGTACGATACCAAAGTTAAGATTGTAACTGGAATAAGCGAAAATGAAAGACCCACCAATAGATCTCACGACTTACAACTCACGACTTACAACTCACTACTCACTACTCACTACTCACTACTCACTACTCACTACTCACTACTTATGACTTATGACTCAATTAGCATGTATCGTCACCTGGTCTGGTACGATCATGCAGGGGGTGGCATACATGCCATTGGCCTCCTTCAGCATTCCCATCGCATCACTGCGGTTTCTGTAGTCTCCCACCCTTACTTTAAAATAAGGCGCAGCATAGCTTAAATAAGCACGCGTACCGGGGTACAACCGCATAAATTCGGTCCGTACAGTTGCCGCTTTATCGCGGTCGTAGCCGTTATATATCTGCACCCGGAATCCTTTCCCGGCATATATTACCTTGCTATCCTTATATGCGGGCACTACTATGTAGCGGGGTTTGTCGTTGGTATGGGGTGTGCTTGCGGTCTCGCGTGGCGCGGCATCATGCTTTTCCACTGTTGGCTCCGCAGATGCAACCGGGGCCGGAGCGCTGGCAGTAGTGGGGGTTGGTTCCTTTGATGCTGCCTTATCCGTAGTATTTTTCTTCTTGGATGCATCCGTTCCGGGGACGCGTGTAGGAGGTGGAGCGGCTACAGGATTTTTCTTGAGCAGTACGGCCAGGCGCGGATCTGAGTGCATGATCACGCTTCCTGAGCTAAACTGCCCCTGCGCGTCTCCCGCGAAAAAAAGCAATAAAGCGACAACCACTATGTAATACCTGCATTTCATTATCTACTGCTACCTGTGCGCATTTTGCCGCAACGCAAATGTACAAGCTGCCCGGCAAAAAGCACCTGGATTTATTTCGTGGTAAAAGTTAGTTTTTTTGCTGGCCCCTGCTTTCTTTCATGATCTGCATGCTGGCAGAGCTGCCGATCCGGGTTGCCCCTGCATTGATAAGCTCTTTGGCAAACGCCAGGTTGCGCACGCCGCCAGAGGCTTTTATACCCATTCTGGATGGCAGGTGGCTACGCATCAATTCTACAGCATGAACGGTAGCGCCGTTATCGGCAAAGCCGGTAGATGTCTTGAGATAGTCTATTTTATAGTTGCTGTACAGCTCACAAGCCGCTACCAGCTCGCTATCCGTCAGCATGCCGCTTTCCACGATCACTTTTATCACCTTACCGCGCGCCGTAACCGGCGCTATGCAGGCAATGATCTCGTTTTCAAGGTATTTCCAGTCCCCGCTTTTGAGTGAGCAGAGGTTTATCACCATGTCTACCTCGTCTGCACCTATATCAAATGCATTCTCTATCTCTTTTGCCTTGATCTCTATGGTACTGTACCCCATAGGGAAACCGATCACCGTGGCTATCTTGACTTTAGAGCCATCAAGCATTTTCTTCACATCAGGCACATACTTCGGGGGAACGCAGACCGCCACAAAATTTTCCAGCGATGCTTCTACGCATAACCGGTCGATCTCTGATAGTGTAGTGGTCTGCTTTAATATAGTATGATCTATATATGATGCAATATTCAGGGGCATAATATTATAAGGGGCAACTTGGAATGCAAAATTAATTTTTTTTAAATAAAATGCTAGTCTATTTAAAAAAAATGCCCCTTTCTTATTACGCTCTCAAATTCTTTATAATCTCATTGGCAAATTCACTTGTCTTCAGCAGCGTCGCGTCATGCATCAGGTTGTAA
>CAINOM010000571.1 GCA_903851455.1 uncultured Bacteroidota bacterium
AGAAAAAGCATCTTAGGCTGATGATCATCGTAATGACGGCATCTGTGCTTAGGCATGGGATGCAGCTCATGGGTATCAGGTTGCCGGAGAAGATGTAGGTTATATTTGAGTGCAGGGTAATTGTATGTGGAAAATTGTTTTAATAGCCCCGACCTTCAGGTCGGGGGTGTAAATGTGTCATTACTCGATATATATGAGGGAACAAAGGCACTGGAAAAGCACTAGTGCCCATGGCTCCTTATCTCCCCATCGGCCATTTCAATAATGCGGTCTGAACGTTTTGCAAAGTCTTCATCGTGTGTTACGGTGATGATGGTCTGACCGAATTCTTTCGTTAGTTTCTGAAACAGATCAAATACGATACCGGTGTTTTTTGAGTCGAGATTGCCGGTGGGTTCATCGCCCATTATTATTGTGGGTTCATTTATCAGCGCCCTTGCAATAGCTACGCGCTGCTGCTGTCCGCCGGATAGCTTGTTGGCCTTCTTCAGCGCCTGGTCTTCAACACCGAACATCTTCAGTTTTTCGTAGGCCTTTTCCTCCGCTTCTTTATAAGATAGCTTGCCTAGCCTGAGCGCGGGTATCATTACATTTTTGAGGCAGGTGAAATCGGGCAGGAGGTAATGGAACTGGAACACAAAACCGATGGACTCATTGCGGATGCGGGCGAGCTCGTTAAGGCTTTTGCCGGTAACTTTTACTTCGTTGAGTTCCAGTGAACCCTCATAGTCGGTATCCATGGTGGAGAGCACATAGAGCAGAGTAGACTTGCCGCAGCCCGACTTGCCAACAATAGAAACAAATTCCCCGGTCTTCACTTCGAGTGAAACATTCTTCAGCACCTGCAGGTCTGCTGCATCGTGAAAAACTTTATTGATACCGGTTGCTTTCAGTGCTACTTCCATTATCCGCGAATTATAGTTACAGGGTCTACTTTAGATGCTTTGCGCGCAGGGAAAAAACCTGCGGCTATAGTTGTCAGTATGCCGAAGCAGATAGCCTCGATATAATGAGGTACGTAAAAAGACATTGGTAAATATTTGAGTGTGCCGGCGCCAATGTATATCCTTGATACCATGTAGGTGATACCAAAGCCACAGGTGATACCGACAAGACCACCCATAACACCGATGTAAATAGCCTGTTGTAAAAAAATGCTTGTAACGGCCGGTCCTGAAAAACCCTGGGCTTTAAGGATGGCTATCTCTTTTATCTTTTCATAGATCGTCATGTTGAGGATGTTATAGATACCGAAGCCTGCGACCAGCAGTATCACGCCAATTACAGAGTTGAGTATGATGGCCCTGATCTTGAATGCAGCCTTTAGCTGTTCATTTGCCTTCACCCAGTCCTCTGCTTTGTAGCCGGTGAGTGTTTCGATCTCACGAGCCACCTGTGGCGCATTGTTGTAGTCCTTCAGGTTTATTTTTATGTCTGTGACATAGCTGCGGTCCTTGCCGAGCAGGTTTTGTGCCTGCACAATATTTGCATAAGATTTGGTGTCGTCGATCTGCTTTACAGTAGTGGCAAATATGCCTACTACCTTCATGATGGTCGGGCTGCCTGTACCGGAAGTAACGGTGATGTTGTCTCCCAGGTGGAGACTCAGTTTGTCTGCAACGCCCTTACCTATCAGCAGGCCGTTGTTCACACGGTTAAGATCATGCAGGTCTCCCACAAGCATGTTGCTCTGCACGTCAAACATCTTATCCTCCTGGTCGATATTTACGCCGGCGACATTGCCATTGATCTGTACACTGCCACTAGTGTAGATCACATCGGCAGTGACCTGGGGAGTTACATTTGCGATCTGCTGATTGCGTTGTATTTCTTTTATGATGCCATAGGGATTGGTGAGGCCCTGGGACTGTATGAGTTGTTTTGGATTGGTAAGTATTTTAACGGATGGATCCGTGAGGTAGCTGGTGAGCATGTGTGTATCTGCAACCTTATTCTCGCTGTACAGGCGTATATGGGGCGTACTGTTGAACGACATTTTTTCGAAATAGTCGTTAGTGCCTTTCATCAGCGACTGCATGAAAATGAACATGGATATCCCGAACATAACGCCGAGTGAGGCTACGGCGGTCTGTTTCTTCCGGGCAGAAAGATAGGTGAGCGCTATTTCTGTATTTACACTGATTTTCATGCTCTGATGTTATTTAGTATACCTGTTACTTTGGTACCGAAAATGAATTACCACTATTGCCTGCGTTTTTTTCTTTTACAATTTTATCCTGCGGTGTGAGGCCGCTGAGTACTTCTATCCAGTCATCAGAAACGATGCCGGTCGTTATAACAACGGAGTCGATCTTTTTCTCCTTTTGCACCAGGACCTTGTTACCGTTGACTACATAGACATGCGGTATAAGCAGCGTTTTCTCTTTCCTGTTTGTGACAATATTTGCCTGCAGCTGTGTGCCGGAAATAAGGCCGGGCATTTCTTTAAGAAAACGGGCTTCCACTTTATAGGATTGCGATGTCTCGTTGAAGTGCGGATATATCTTGCTGATGCGCGCCTCATAAGTCTTGTTTTTTTCCGTATTCAGCTCAACCAATACCTGCTGGCCCAACTGCACCTTGCTGATGCTGCCCTCATCTACGTCCAGGTTGATGACTATTGAATCAGGGTTACCCAGTTGTGCCACCTGGTCGCCCTTTCTTACCAGGTCGCCCTGCTTTTTGAATATCTGGTACACCTTACTGGCGCCGATAGCTACGAGGTTGTAGTATTGGTTGCCCGCCATGGCATTCTGCAATTGCGACTGGGTGTTGGTAAGGTCCTGCTGCACCTTGTCGGCAGTAGCTTTGTAACTCTCGGCGAGCGCCAGGTAAGAATTTAAGGAAGACTTGTAATTCAGTTGTGCATTATCCAGGTCCTGTTTAGACACAGAATTAGACGCAATGAGATGCTGGTAGCGAGTGAGGTTTATCGAGTCGGTTTGCATCTTTACTCTTGCGGCATCCATTTGCGCTTTTATCTGCAGCAGGGCGGGCGAGTTGCCGGATGCGCTGATCTTCGCATACTCAACATTTGTCTGCGCTATCTTCACCTGTGTGTTTTGCTGCCTGTTGTCCAGCTGGAACAGTAATTGCCCGTCATGCACCAGGTCGTTCTCAGTAACAAGGCTTTTTACAATGAAGCCATCAGAGAGCGATGTAAGGGTGTATGCATCCTTCGGCTCGATACTGCCCGATGCAAAGACGGCTTCAGTAACGGGAGCTTCAACAGGCGACATCTCATCGTATTTTGGTTTGCAAGCTGTGGCAGATAATAGCGCTAGTGCCGCAACATAAATAAGTGGTCTTTTCATATCAAAATGATTGTTGGCGTATTTTTATTTGATATAGCTGTACCAGCATATCTGATAGGCTATTGAGGTATTGATTTTGGTAGTCTATATAATCTTTAAAAGCGTTGAGCCGGCTTTCTATTGACTCTATACCCCCTTCGTACCTGTAAGAGATATGTTTGTAGTTGTCGAAAGATAGATTCATCACGTCTTTTGTTTTAACCAGTACGGCTACGGCTTTTTCATAATTGAGCCGGATATTCTCGTCGTTAATTTCAGATTGCTTTCGCGCATTTTCGTATTGGGCTACACTCTCCTGGTAATTGATCTTACTTTTTTTCGACTGGAAAAATCTGCCGCCACTCGAAAATAATGGAATGTTTGCCTGCAGCGCCCAGTATTGGGCAGGGTACCATCCGGCAGATCCTGTTGCACCGTCAAACGGTTCGAATTTTTTATCATAACGCTGAGCTGCGTAATTATATAACAAGTTCAGGCTCGGGGCGAACGCTCCATTAGCGGCCCGATACTGGCTCAGGCTGATCTTTTGCTGGTAGTCGGCCAGTCTTATTGCTGGGTCTTGCTGGAAAGGTGTCGTTGATTCCAGCTGCAGATTGTCCGTCAACGTAGATATGATCTCCAGGGAATCTTTCACCGACATGTTTAACAGTGCTTTCAGGTTATTGCGCGCAGTAAGCATCTGGTATTGTGAAGTGATCTGGTTTTGCTGCGCGCGTTCGTAGTTCAGCTTTGCAACATCCACATTTCCCTCATTCACGGTCCCTTCCCGGAACTTGTTACTGATCGATTCGAAAACGGAGTCTGCCGTTGTTGCTGATTGGCCAGCCAGGCGGTACGCCTCCTGCATCAGCAGGTAGGAATAGAATTGAGTGGCGATCTGCTGGTAAACGGTCTTTTTATTGTTGGCAAGTGATACTTTATCGAGTTCTTCTGTTTCCCTGGCGATCCGGGCGTTGTATAAATTCTGCAAATTCAGTATGTTCAGTTGTGCGTTAACCCCGGCTGCATAGGCAAATTGCTGGCCGAAACTGATGGCGCCACCAGGTACGCCGGGAAATAAGCCTGCAGGTACTATGGTTACCGGCAATTGTATATTGTCTGTATAAGAACCGGTTGCGTTGACCTGTGGCAGCAAAGCGCTGTATGACGCCAGCCTGGCATAACGTGCCTTTTCGGTTTCATACTTTGCCGTGAGTATGGTTATATTGTGGGCATCCGCATACTTCCATGCATCTTCCAGCGACCGGAAGACCGTCTGCGCGTCCGATGTTGCCACAGAAGCGAGTAAGACAATTATTGATGTTAGCCTCTTAAACATAGCCTGCGTTAATTTTTCATTTTATTAAACTTCAAACATACCTTACGCCTTTGGCAAACAGCCTGATTTATATCATGTCGTGCTGCTGTCTATCATTGCCATTATCCAAACCGGTATCAGTTTTTTCCGCTCTTCCATTAGTGCATTGAACTGGTCTATACTAAGCCCGGTCCGGTTTCTGATAATAGGGCTTCCCACAAATGGGAAAATAGCAAGCGCTACTACATTCATCAAAATATGAATGGGGTTCACTTTTATTTTTTTTGCAGCAGCGAATGCTTTCCATTGTTTTGCTATCGCCAGTTCGTTGTGGTCCATGCCCCTTACGCCTATCTTTTCTATCAGTTTTTTAGGGTCGGCATTTACTTCATTGAGCACGAACAGTGGAATGTTGGGATTCTTTACCAGCATATCTATGTAGTGGCTGATCAGTAACCCGATCTTTTCCTCCAGGGTCGTGCCGGGTTCGTTGACAATACCCATGACGCTATGAATAAAAAGCTGCAGATGCTCCACCATGATGATGTCAAAAAGCTTCTCCTTACTCCTGAAGTAATAGTTGATCAGGGCGAGGTTAAAACCGGATTCCTCTGCAATGTCACGAGTGCGTGTGGCTGCATACCCCTTGCGGGTAAACACGCGCCTTGCTGCGTCCTTTATTTTATCCTCTGTAGAGGGATTGATCTCTATGACAGGCTTTGGTTTCATATCCTGATACAAAATTAGGGTTAAAAATCTGATTTAAACAAATTAATTAATCAAATGATTAAATTCATGTCATGGAAATATCATTTTCCAAATTTTGTTGATTATTACGCATATTTATATTTACGCAACTATATATTTGTTTGAGTGGGAATGAATAAAAACGATGAAACGCGAAATTGTGTGCAACAGGAGAGATGTTCGGAAGAAGTCCTTAAAAACGCTGCTATGTCCTTTAATTCAATAGATAATGCCGAGCGCTTTGCGTTATTTGAATCACTGATCAACTTTTCAAACGATGCAATAATCACCAAAACGCTCGATGGTGCCATAACAAGCTGGAATAAGTCTGTGGAGGAATTATTCGGTTATACTTCTGAAGAAATAGTAGGGAAAAATGTCTCCGTGATCATACCTGCTGACCGCGTAAGCGAGGAGTCAGAGATAATAGGTAAAATAAAGGCCGGTGAAAATATACGTCATTGCCAAACAGTACGGCTGCGAAAAGACGGCAGTAAAATAGATATATCGCTAACGGTATCGCCAC
>CAINOM010000572.1 GCA_903851455.1 uncultured Bacteroidota bacterium
CCAAGCCCCTCCGAAATAAAGACGGGAAATATGAACGCTAAAGGCAAACTGAGTGTGGAGGTCAACTATTCCCTGAGCTATCCTGTCAACCTCCCCGCCCTATAAATCCTAGTCCTCCTTTTTCCGTACTTTTATGAAATATTATTTTAGCCTGATCCATGTGCGGTATACTTGCCATAATTAATAATAAAAGGTCGTTAAACTCAAAGCAATTACACACGGCATCTGCCATTATCAGGCACCGCGGCCCCGATGATGAAGGTTTTCTTACCTGGGAGCCGGGGAAGATGGAAATATGGGCTGGGGGCGATACCGCACAATCAACAAAAGATCACTGGAAATACCGCGAGCTGCCAGCCGACCAGCCTTTTAAAGCAGGCCTCGGGCACCGCAGATTATCTATTCTCGATCTATCCCCAGCGGGGCATCAACCCATGCAGTATGAAAAGGCCGGGCTGGCCGTTTCCTTCAATGGCGAGATATACAACTATATAGAAATAAAGGCTGAGCTGGAAAAACTGGGACACCAGTTCCGCACCAAGAGCGATACCGAAGTGATACTACATGCATGGGAGCAATGGGGTGTAAAATGCCTGCAGCGGTTCAACGGCATGTTTGCCATTCTTTTGCTGGACCAGGGAAAGAAAGAGCTGTATGCGATACGTGACCGGTTTGGTGTAAAGCCACTCTACTACTGCAAGGGAACAAACGCTACCTATCTTGCTTCCGAGATCAAGCAGATACGCACATCTCCTGACTACCAGTTTGATATGAATATTCCTATCGCCCGGCAGTTCCTTGCTACAGGTGCGGTAGATCATACCGAGGATACATTTGACAAGAACATAAAACAACTGCACTGCGGCAATTACCTACGCATAGATCTTTCTAAGGATACCGTGGAGCCCGAAATAGTGCAGTGGTATACCCTGTCGCCCAAGCGCTGGAGGGGAAGTTTTGAAGAAGCGGCAGAACAATTCAGGCATCTGCTCACCGATGCGGTAAGCCTGCGCCTGCGCTCTGATGTAAAGGTGGGCACGGCATTGTCTGGCGGCCTGGATTCATCGAGCATTGTATGCATAGCTGCAGACCTGCTCAAAGCCCGGGGCGACCATGCCGGGCAGGAAACCGTAACTGCCTGCTTTGATGAAGAGAAGTATGATGAATGGCGCTTTGCACAGGAAGTGGTAAAGAAAACGAATGCCCATCCGCACCGGGTGTTTCCTTCGTTCGATAGCATGCGTGAGGAACTCGATGCATTTGTGTGGCACCAGGATGAACCGGTGGCAAGCACATCGGTATTCAGCCAGTGGGCTGTTTTCAAAGCATCGCGTGCTGCGGGCCTTACGGTCATGATAGACGGACAGGGCGCAGACGAACAGCTTGCGGGCTATGGTGGCAACGATCTGCCGTTGTATGCCGGGCTGATGCACAAGGCAAGGTTCCGCTCGCTGCTGGCAGAAGCCCGCTCCTACAAAACTGCAAATAAGGCATGGCCAAAGGGCTTTTTGCTTGGCGCTTTTAAAATAAACATGGGCAAGCGTACGTTGCCCGAGCGACTCAACTGGCTGCAGGGCACAGAGCCTGCCTCTATATATGATGGCCCTGCACACTCGTTGCAGCGCAACCTGTTCCGGCAGATATACCGGCAGCCGCTACCAGCGCTGCTGCGCTATGAGGATCACAACTCTATGGCGTGGAGCGTGGAGTCGAGAACGCCTTTTATGGACTATAGGCTGATGGAGTTCAACCTCGGGCTGCCAGAGCGTTTTGTGTATAAGGACGGTCTTCGCAAGACCATACTACGCAAGGCGATGCATAAAATCATACCTGAGAGCATAGAGAACCGGAAGGATAAAATGGGATTTGTGACACCCGAAGAAACATGGCTGAAGGGCGAGGGAAAAGCATGGTTCCTAAGCGCGATTGATTATTCCTGCAAGGTGTTCAAAGACATCATTAATGAGGACCTGCTGAAAAAACATGTGCACAATATCATTGAGGGTAAGGAGCCATTCTCCACCATACCATGGCGGGTGGTTTCACTTGGTTTGTGGCATAAGAATGTAACGGCGGATCACCTCCACTTATAGAATACTTCAGGTACTGCCTCTGCTATTTTAGCGATCACATCATCCGGCAAAGGGCCGAGGCGCAACGCCATTATAGCATCATGGGCCTGCTTTGTATTTCTGATGCCGGGTATGGTGAGTGTGTTGTAAGGATTGGATAACTGGAAGCGCAAGGCGCTCACAGATATACCACCTTCAAGATCGTTGAGGAACGCCATGTTCCGAACTGCGCCTGTCACCCACTCCACTTGCTCCTCGTTAAAGCCATTCCTGATGTCGTTATCAGCGAAGGAGGGATTGCCTGCCAGCGTGCGAGGACTAACGAATCCTGAAGCCAGCGGCACACGGCATATGAAGGTATACTTGTCTTTGTACTGCGGGTCTGAAAAAAACTTGTAGTAGCGCCTGTCCAGCACATTGTAGACCGCTTCTATTACTGAACCGAAGCCATGACTGAGTACATTAGCCACGCCTTTGTGCGTGCGGCAGCTTACACCGTAAGCCTGTATCTTGCCATCCTGCACCGTCTTGTCAAATGCTGCGATGTCAAGTGTAGAAAAATCAAAATCATCAGGGGGATTGTGCAGCAGCATAACACTGAGGCGATTTACCTGCAAACGCTTCAAACTGCCCTCTACGCTCGTTATGAAATTCTTAGCTGAATAATCTTCCGGCACATTTTCGCCACCCAGCACTATTCCGCACTTGGTGCATATCACTGCTTTGTCTCGGTCGCCGGCATAGGATCGAAGGGCTTTGCTAAGTATTTCTTCTGACCTTCCAAGTCCATACGCGGCAGCAGTATCGAAGAAATTGACACCGCTATCTAACGCAAGATGAATTGCGCGCTCTGATTCGGCGAGATCAATTGAACCATAACCATTTGGGCGGCCATTGTGCTGATAGTCGCCGGCAAGCTGCCAGCAGCCGAAGCCGATGCGGCTAATGCTATTTCCGTGAAACTGCAGTGTGTCATTCATTAGTTGAAGTTGAACCCACCCTTGATGAGTGTTCTGTCTCCATAAAATGAGTTGCGGCCATGTAGTATGCGGTCGTCCTGGAAAAAAGCAGCTTCGCCGGGCTTCAGGTATACACCCGTTAACAGACCACCAGCCACTACCTTGTTTTCAAGGAACTTATGGAATTCCTCGCACATCTCTATAGCTTCCCGGGTATTGTCGGGCATCACGCGGAAGTAGTTCCAGTTCAGCTTTATCCCCCGTTCATCCTGGTCTATGATCCTGCGCCTCTTTCGCTGGTCATCTCCTTTACCAAAATCAACTTGTACCCTCTTCAGTTTTTCGTACAGCGCCGGCTCATATTTCTCCAGCACCTTTATCAGATCATCTGAGTCGAAAAAAGTAGTGGCGCCACCAACTTCCGCGTTCTCCATGCAAAAAAAGAAGTTTACATCCAGGTCGAAATTTACATAGGCCGCATCGGTGTGCAGCGGCTGGCGCGTATTTGCATGGCGGAATGTGAAATCGTTGTTCTTGTCATAGCGCACATCTGTCCAGCGTTCGTTGCTTTTCGAATTGCCCGTTTTTATGTCTTCGTCCACGTTTACTATCTCTCCCAGGCTATCTACCAATGAAGAGTAGTATGCTTTAAAATCCGTCTCCTCGGGAACCCCTGTTAAATGAACAATTTTATTCTGCAACAAGGCCTCCTTCATCTTCGCGGGAAAATCTGCAGTTTCAGAATACTGAATTTCTTTTAGAAAAAACGGATTTATAAATAGCTGCATGACTGAAAGGTTTAGTTGAACGAAGATACTGATTTAAAGAAAAAATACATCTGCCAACGGGCACGATTTCTAACCGTTAGCAAGCAAATAACAGGCCG
>CAINOM010000573.1 GCA_903851455.1 uncultured Bacteroidota bacterium
ATACTATATAAGACAATAAAAAAACCCGGAATTCCGGGTTTTTTTATTGTCATTGAGCAGGCAATTATTGTCTTGCCATGTTGCTGAATGTATAAGTAGTTACTACTGAAGTGGTATTGTTTGTCTCAGTGAGTATCAAAGATGCCAGGGAGCCGCTGATAGTACCGGTACCAGTGTAAGTGCTGCCATTAGCAACGGTAGATGTAATTGTAAATACCGAGCTTGAAGAAGCTATAGTGGTCAGTGTAATAGGCATAGAAACCAATGGAAGTGTTGTATTATCTTCCAGAACCAGGTTCATAGATGTAACACTAGAGCCGGTATTGCTGAAAACCATAGACCAGCCGGTATATGTATTGGAAGGAGTAGCATTGTCAACACCATTGCCTTTATAAGTTCCAACATAATCATTTCTATACACGCTATCACAGCTCGTACCGAAATATCCGGTCACACAAGTACAGTTACCACCACTACAGGTTCCCCCGTTATTACAAGTCACTCCTTTACATGCATCTTTAGTGCAAGATGATGTATACACTACTGCTGAAAATACGCCAAGCGTAACGACCGCGGCCAAAACGATGTGCTTAATTGATTTCATAGACATTTTTTTAATTTGTAAAAAATTTTCGCCAAAGATAAGTTTTAACGGCTATCAAAGCAAATTCTTACAATAACCATGCCCGCTATTATTTCCAGTATTAACAAAGCTGTTTAGTAATAACTTTGGGATTGCCTGTAGTCGCAGACAGATTCATGTTTCATAGATCATTGGTTTTTTCTTTATTGTTATGTCTCCTGCCACAGAAAAACCACGCTGCCGGCTACTATAACTATGATGAAAACTGCAGGCGGGCTTACCTGCAGTTTATGTCTCTTCATTTACAGGAGGGCAACGCGTCTATAATAGCCGAAAAAAAAACAAACCCCGGCAACCTCATGGCCGATTATATTGCCGATTATAATGATTGCATCCTGTTGCTAATGAATTGCGATAAAGGAGACCGGGAACGGGTAAAAGGGAATTTTGATGAACGGATAAAAATGCTTGAGAAAGGGGACCCGGCATCGCCCTGGT
The DNA here is from genome assembly GCA_903851455.1 of uncultured Bacteroidota bacterium. Taxonomy (GTDB): domain Bacteria; phylum Bacteroidota; class Bacteroidia; order Chitinophagales; family Chitinophagaceae; genus Nemorincola. The sequence goes on from CAINOM010000573.1 coordinate 1,082, forward strand.
ACCGGTTTTGCCTGGCGGGCATCTACCTGCACAAAGCCATCGTAAACATCCGTTTTGGCGAGCAATACAAGGCCGCTATAAACTACCGCCATTCGTTTTCGCTGCTGGAAGAGAATGAACAATTGTTCCCGACGTTCGAATACAACCATGTTTTCACCGGGCTGGAGCGGGCTGTAATAGGCTCTCTGCCGGGCAGCTATAGGTGGCTGGCATCAGTGCTGGGCATGAGCGGCAGTGTAAAAAAGGGCACGGAACAGCTAACAACTTTTATATACGCACATAACAATGAAGACCCGATCTATGCCGAAACAGTCCTGTACTATGTTTTCGCGAGGTTTTACCTGCTCTCTGAACAAAAAGAAACCTGGGACTTTCTCAACAGCCCTGCATTTTCTACACAAAACAACCTTCTTTACACATTCGCCAAGGTGAACATCGCAATCGATTACAGAAGGTCAGATGCAGCGCTGGACCTCTTGCACGCCGCGAGCGCCAATCCTGATTACAGTAAGTACCCTATTTTCGACTACCAATTTGGCGCCGCCCTTCTTACAAAGCTGGATACAAATTGTACTACGTATCTTTCACGATACACACAGCAGGCCAAAAGCGATATCTATATAAAGGATGCCTGGCAAAAAATGGCTTTTGCATGGTATGCGAGTGGAAATATCGGCAAAGCAGGGAATTGCCTGGCACACGTTACAAATAATGGCGCCGCTCGCCTGGATGCGGACAAACAAGCGCTTCGGTTTGCGGAAAGCAAAACCTGGCCATTAAAAGAAGTATTGCAGGCGCGGCTGCTCATAGACGGCGGATACAATGATCAGGCAATTGCTATCTTAAAAAAGATCGCCCCAACAGATATTAAGCAGCAGGCCGATAAAGCAGAATACTTCTTCCGGCTGGCGCGCGCATACCAGGTCCTATATGACGATGGTAAAGGGAAAGATTATTTCCTGCTTGCGCTCGACAATTATAAAGAGACCATAGCAGCAGGAAAAACCAGGAAGGAACAATTTGCCGCCCGGGCTGCATTGCAGATAGGCAAAATGTATGAGCAGATCGGCCTGAAAAAAGAAGCCGTGGATAAATACAAAGAGTGCCTGGACATGCCCGCCCATGATTTTCAAAACTCAATAGACCAGCAGGCTAAAGCAGGTGTTAACAGGATCGAGAGCAGTAATTAGTTCTTACCTGCTGCTGCTATCGCCACTACCCATTTTCCAAACAGCCTGTTCTCCACTTCACACATGTCTTTTGCCAGTCGCTCCCACTCCGGGTGAAAAACTTCCAGCATCTTCTGCATCTCTTCCAGGTGGCCTTCTTCTTCGGCAATAATTGATTTCACATTTACCTTCGAGGCATACTTCGTGAGTGCCTCCTGGTAAATACCATATAGCATATCGGCGCGCACTTCTATGGCGTACGTCACCAGCAAGTAGGCGCCATGCTTCATCTCCCTGCCGGTAAGGTGTAGTTTTTCTTTCACATAGCGGCACGCATCCACATCCAGTTGGTTCAGGTAGTGGTAGCTTTCTATTGGCGCCAGCAGGTATGGGTACGAATAGTCGGGACAGGCATCGGGATCCAGCTTTCCTATCTGTCTCTTTAGATAGTACGCGTGGCGGGCTTCCTCAGCCGCATGTTTCAGCACTATTATATTGGTATGCACCGGGTGCTCGTACTTAGATATTTTGCGCGCGCCGGTGTTCTCCATCATCGAAAGGCTGTTCAGCCATTTGGTATGCATCTCGTCTGACGCCACAATTCGGTCTACTACACTGCTAAGCTGTTCATGTTGTTCCATCGGCGCAAATTTATGTGCTTTAATGCAAAATAGCTTATGTGGTTTTATCTACCACATAAGCTATTCGTTTTGCTTGTAATGATCAATATCCGAAAATCTCTTCCAGGGTCAGTTTCTTCACTGTTCCTATTTTCTCCATATCGTTTGTGCTCACTTTCTTTTCTGAGGCCACCAGGCAATACGTATATGGCTTGCTGGCCATATTGTCGTCATGGAATTTCTTTAGGTCCGCATAGTTCAGCTTATCAGCATTCATGTAGATGCTTTTACGAATATCTTCATTCAGCCCCCTGCGCTCTGCGGCGAGATAGTTGGTGATGATATCGTCTTCCGTGATGCGTTCTGTCTCAATACCCTTTTTCAGCTCAGACCGCGCATTGAGTATGTTATTCTCCACAGAGGGCAGGTCATTGAGCAGTTCATTCATCGCTTTGATCGACTCGTTGAATTTATCTGCCTGGCATCCCACGTAAGCCGATATGTAGTACGGGTCTTCCTTCTTTTCTGGTGTGATCACATATGAGCTGGTAGAGTATGCCAGCGCCTTGCTTTCGCGTATCGTTTGGAAAACCAGCGAGCCCATGCCGCCACCAAAATAGTTATTGAACATGCTGATAGCCGGTTGTTTCAGCGGGTCGTAGCCCGGTATATTCCTCACCCACCTGATCTCGCTTTGCACCATATCGTAGTCGGCAAACAACAACTGGTTTTGCGACTGCGTAGTAAACGTAAATGCCTTAGCAGCTGCGAACGGCTTGAACATGTCGGGCATTTTATGCACACCCTTCAGCGATGCAGTAAGCGCCGTCATCGTCTCAGGACCATAATATAGTATCCTGTGGCTGTAGTTGGACAGGCTATGCAGCATATCCACCAGCTCTGCGCTGGTCAGGTTTTTAAGTTCTTCATTGCTCAGCACATTATTAAATGGGTTATCTGAGCCATACCGGGCATACATTACCAGGCCGTTCATGATCTGCCCCTTGTTGTTTTTGGCATCTGCCCTGCTCTTATTTATCCTTGCTTTGAGCGAGGTAAGCGCCTGCTCATCTGGCTTACAGTTGGTCACCAGGTCTTCGAAAAGACCCACTGCCTTATCAAAGTTTTCCTGCAGTCCCTCAATATTCATAGTAGTATATTCTCCGTCCGCCCTGATGCTGAAGCTGCATGCAAGTTTGTAGAATTGTTTAGAGAATTCTTCTGCGGTCGTTTTATCGGTGCCCAAAAACTGCAGGTATTGCGTAGCAATGCCCAGTTTCTTATCATTCCATGTACCCATCTTGTACCTGTAAGACATACGGAACAATCCGTCTTCATCATTGTGTACGTACAGTATTTCCGCAGGTCCCAGGCTGCCTTTCTGCAGGTCTTTATTATAGTCTACCCATACCGGCATTACGGCATCCACAGGCATATCTATTACTTCCTTTACAAACTTCGACTGCTTGTTAGCGTTTGCATCTATGGGCGTTATCGGCGGCTTTGCCACTTTTACTACATTCTTGTCTGCGCCCTTCCTTTTATAAACCATTACATAGTTCTCGCCAAAGTATTTATTCGCAAAATCTACGATATCCTGCTTGGTCAGCTTAGAGAGGCGGTCGGTATAGGACACATCATCCAGCCAGTCTTCTTCGCCGGTAAATGCCCCCATCAGCGCATTTGCGCGCGACCCATATTTTTCGGTCTGCTGCATCATCGCTTTCTTCTGGTTGTTGATAATGGAAACCAGCAGATCATTGTCAAAATTGCCTTTTCTTAAGTTGGTGATCTCACCCAGCATCAGGTCTTTCACCTCGTCGAGACTCTGTCCCATTGTAGGTGTGCCCTGCAGGTTCATGTATCCATAGTCAATAAGTATGTCTGCA
>CAINOM010000574.1 GCA_903851455.1 uncultured Bacteroidota bacterium
GTATAGTAACCGTCAATGCCACAATAGCAGGCGCAGGCAGCGGCTATACTTTGAACTGTTATAACAACAGCGTACTTTTCAGTACTACCTCCGTGCCCACCACCACCTACACAAAAGCCCCCGGCACAGACCATATTATAGCCACCGTGGTGCCCGGCGAGGGTTGCTATGATTCTACAGCATCTTCGGTATCTACGGTTATGGCATCTACCACAGGCCTTAGTGTCATCGTGAGCCCGTCGAACGAGGTCTATCCCAATCCAGTAAAGAATGAATTGCATATTGGTGGCGTCAGCGAACAGACAGAATATAAAATACTAAGCGCGGTTGGTGCCGTGTTACAGCAAGGCCGGTTGCAGCCCGGTAATAACAGCATTGATGTAACAGTGCTTCCGGCCGGCATTTATACACTAAGAATATTTAGCCCCGGAAAACAATTTTCAAATTTCCAAATCATCAAATTTTCAAATTAACCCTGTGAAGATAATCCTCAAAATAGACGGCGGCATTGGCAAGAGCGTAGCCGCTACAGCCGTATGCAAGGCTATAAAAGCCCAATACCCCGATAGCAAGCTCATCGTCATTACCGGCTATCCGGAGGTGTTCGACGGCAATAAAAAAGTGTATGAAGTACTACGCCACAACGAGCTCAATTATTTCTGGCGCAACAACATTCAGGGTCAGGAAGACACGTTGTTCTTTTTCCAGGAGCCCTATCTCGCTACCGACTTTATCCATCGTCGCGGCCACCTCGTTAAAGTGTGGTGCGACATGAATGGCATAAAGTACAATGGCGAGCTGCCTGAGCTGGCACTTACCCACAAAGAGCTTACCTCTTATGGCGGTAATCTCAAACAGTCCAATAAACCCATAATGGTGCTTCAGTCCAATGGCGGCCTGCCCAACCAAACCGACAAATACTCCTGGCCGCGCGATCTGCCGTTGGCTACCGCTCAAAAAGTGGTGGATGCTTTTGCTCCGCAATACAATATTTTCCACATCCGCCGTCCAGATCAGCTTCCGCTGCAAAATACTATACCCGTCACCGCAGAGTTTCGCCAGCTTGCAGTGCTCATTGCTATGAGCGAAAAACGGCTGCTCATAGATAGCTTTGCGCAGCACACCGCCGCCGCCCTCGGCAAGCAATCAGTAGTCTGCTGGATCGCCAATGTTCCATCACAGTTCGGCTACGAAATGCACAACAATATTATCGCCACTCCGCCCACCGTCGAGCCGGAGCTCCGCGGCGCCGTCCTCTCCATGTACAATACCAACGGCCCCGAAAAAGAATTCCCTTACAACAACGAAGATGAGATCTTTGATGCCGATAAGATCATTGCAGCGCTGCAAGCCAGCCAGCAACCCAAAGAAGATACTAAGAAAAAAGTAAAGGAACTGGCATAACACGGTGTGCCACACCTCGCACTCGCACCTCATACTTTAACCGAACATAATCAAAATCTTACTGCCCATAGACAAAACGTCTCGGACTGTGTTATTTTGCTTGTTATCTTTGTGCCACAAAAGTCATTTTTTATCGCCTTACCATGCTTTTCAGCTATGGTTGTTTTCGCTGATTTTTCTTTACTCGATTTGAGTATGCCTTTATATAAATATAAATATTATTTAATTTGACTAGAGCAAGAAATGGCAACTTTTGAGCAAAGGTGAGCAAGAAATGAGCAAGAATTTTCGATTAATTGATTGATAATCAATCGAAAGGTGTGCAAAAGCTTTTTTTTGACAGGCTGAGCAACTATCAGGCTTTTCTTTAGCAGACTGCCAATTATTTTGGGGCATTTTTGAGGCATGATGAGGTATGATGGGGTATCCAATGGGACATTCAGAAACGCAACACAAACAAACTGCCGACTGCCAACTGTGAACTGAACAATGCCCCACACGCCTGTACTGAGCTTGCCGAAGTGGGTAACGATGGGAAATGAAAAATATATTCAATATATCATCCCAAAACAGCCACAGTCAAGCATCACAGCAGCTTCGCCTTCAGCCGGAATGCCCCATTTAAGCGCGGATAAAATTTATTGAAAATGAGGCATAGCTTAAATACAAGGACAAGGCAGCCAACTGCCAACTGAAAACTGCCAACTAAAACAAGGCTGGTTATATTTTTTACTATTTTCACACTATGGCCAGCATTACCATTGGTACGCCCTTTAATATAGACCTGGAGTTTAAGATCGCTGCGTTTGGCAAGCGGGTGATGGCGTGGTTTATAGATATATCGGTGATCTGCGTGTACTATGTGCTGGTGCTGTTGTTCATCTTTCCTTTGTTCGGGCTGGGCGAGGGGATAAGGACCGCTGCGATGTTGTTTGCGATCGTACTGCCGGTGCTGCTGTACCAGTTGTTTTGTGAGCTGATGCTGAACGGGCAGACGCTGGGCAAAAAGGTAGCGGGCATCAAGGTAATAGACACAGAGGGGCGCGAGCCTACGTGGGGGCAGTACATACTGAGATGGATATTGTGTATCGGCAACCTGTTCATTTTTATTGTTCCGTATTATATCCTTTCTAATCCATTCCTTTTGATCTTTTTTATGATCGTGTACCTGCCGGATTTTTTGTCGGTAGTAATATCGGCGAAGAACCAGCGGCTGGGGGACTTTGCGGCGGGAACGGTGGTGATAGACAGCAACTATAGGGCGAACATCAACGAGACGATATACCTGGAGATCGACGATAAGGAGTATGAGCCGGTGTTCACGCAGGTAATGCGGCTATCGGACCGGGATATAAACGGTATACGGAACCTGCTGCAGATAAAGAACCGGACGAAGGATACCGACCACTACATAATAGATGTGTCGCAAAAGATAAAAAAGGTGCTGGAGATAGAGTCTGATCTTTATCCGCTGGATTTCCTGGAGCAGTTGCTGAAGGACTATAATTTTTATACGAGAACCCCGAACCCCTAGACTCTCCGGGACCGTATTACGAAGGAGATTTCGTGTTGGTGGATTTCGCCCTTTGATCCGCGCCAACTGAATGAAGGATCAACAAACAGATGCAGGTTCAGATATTATTATTACTTTTCAAAAAAAAACCACCATGTCAAGGATCACAACACTTTCTGTAAAGAATGCCCCGGATATGAACGCCTATGTGGCTATTCCATGGGGTACAGGACCGTTCCCGGCAATAATGCTGTTCCAGGAGGCGTATGGTGTGAACAACCATATCCGCAAGCTGGCGGACAAAATAGCAGGCGAAGGCTATGTAGTGGTGGCCCCGGAATTGTTTCACCGCACAGCACCGGCTGGATTTGAGGCGCCGTATGGCGATTTCAGCGCGGTGATGGCGCACTTCCAGGCACTGACGACCGAGCACCTTGTAGATGATGTGCAGGCAACGTATGACTGGCTGGCAGCGCAGGCGAACGTGCAGAAAAATAAGATAGGCGCTATTGGTTTCTGCCTGGGCGGCAGGGTAGCTTTTATAGCCAACAGCGCGGTGCCGCTGGCTGCATCAATTGCTTTTTATGGTGGCGGCATGCATACGGTTGCAGACAGGGCAGCCACGCTGCATGGGCCGCAGCTCCTGTTCTGGGGCGGTAAAGACCAGCACATAAAGCCGGAGCATGTGCAGGCGGTGGTAGATGCGATAAAGCAGGCCGGAAAGGACTATGTGAACGTAGAATTCTCCTATGCGGACCATGCTTTCTTCTGCGATGAGCGGCCCTCTTATCATCCGCAGGCTGCGCTGGAGTCGTGGGGGATGACGAAGGCTTTTTTAAAGAATAAGCTGGCTCATTAGGAGCAAGCTGAAAACCCCAGAAAACAAATTCCAAAGGGCCAAAAACGGTCCGGAGATTACTTTTTTAATAAATACCTATATCTTTATAGGTCTAAGGGTACCATTATCCAGAATATTATGAGATCAAAAAAATACTTTTCCTTTTTATTGTTTGCAGCGATGGGCGTTTGTTCGTTCGGATCGCAGGCGCAGATCATCACCACTTATGCCGGTTCGGGTTTTGGCGCCGGCGGGGCAGGCGGGTATGCGGGGGATAACGGCCCTGCAAATATGGCTCAGCTGAACAGGTGTACTGGTGCGGCTTTTGACGGCGCAGGTAATGTATATATAGCAGACCGCGACAATAATGTAGTGCGCAGGGTGAACCCACTGGGTGTTATCACCACATTTGCAGGAACAGACACAGCGGGATACAGCGGTGACGGCGGCGCGGCAGTATTTGCCCGGCTGAACCATCCGTATAGCGTGGCTACAGATGCGACCGGCAAGGTATACATAGCAGACCAGGGCAATAATGTGATACGTATCGTAGGTCTTGACGGGAGGATAAACACTTATGCAGGTAATGATACACTGGGTTATAGCGGTGATAATGGCTCCGCTGATCATGCATCGCTGAACGCGCCGCAGGGTATAGCGGTGGACGGTGCAGGTAATCTGTACATTTCAGACGCAGGTAATCATGTGGTGCGCAAAGTAGATGGCGCGGGCATCATCACAACCATAGCAGGTAATGGCATACAGGGATACAGCGGCGATAATGGCGCTGCAACAGATGCTGAATTGTCGCACCCGGCAGGGCTGGCCGTGGACCCATATGGCGATGTGTATGTAGCTGATATTGATAATAATGTAGTACGGGAGATCGTAGACTCAACCGGCAAGATCATAGCTTTTGCAGGTAACGGTACATCTGGCTTTGCGGGTGATGGCGGCTTTGCCACTGCGGCGCAGTTGTCTTTCCCGTCGAGTGTGACGCTTGATAATGCGGGCAGCATTTACATCACCGACCAGGGGAACAGCACGGTGCGCAGGGTAGATTCACTGGGTAAGATCAGCGTGTTTGCGGGTATCCCGCGCACAAACGGTTATACAGGTGATCATGGTGCACCTGCTATGGCCGAGCTTAACTCGCCCAGCGATATTACAGCCGATGGCTGGGGTAGGATCTACATTGTAGACCAGGGAAACAATGTGGTGCGCTTAATAACTTATGACGGCGTGGCTGGTGTGTCGACTGTTGTGGCAGGTGCGGGGATAAAGGTTTATCCTAACCCTTCAAATGGCCAGTTTACGGTGCAGGTACCTCAAACCGGCAATGATGCAACGATAACTATTGTTGATGTGCTGGGCAGGGTAGTTGCCACACGCAATGTTGAAGAAACGAAGGCAAGCAGCAGTGCACAGTCTTTCAGCGGTATACCAGGTGGTTGCTATGTGGTGAAAGTGAGCAGCGGCGATAAGAGCTACCAGCTGCAGGCGGTGGTTAGCAGGTAAGTCTAATGTTGGGCGTTCTTTGGGGCACATAGCGCAGAAGAATGTCTCGCAAAGACGCGGTTCAAGTATATCGTTTTAAAGGCGCGAAGGAGTATTGCGGTGCTTATTATTTAACCGACCTCAGTAAGACTTTACCTTGTTTCGGAGATGCGGACCAATGACAAATATTAAAGACGCCGGGCATGCCCGGCGTCTTTCGTAGGTATATGCCTTTGTTTACCACAGGTGGACACGAAGGCTATCGGGGAGGTACATTTTGTCTCCGGGTTTTATGCCGAAGGCTTCATAAAACTCGGGAACATTCACCAGCGGGCCATTGACGCGGTACTTGGCCGGTGCATGCACATCGGTATGCAACTGGTTGGCCACTCTTTCCGGGCGCTCCTCCACCAGCCAGCCAAGGGAATAACCCAGGAAGAAGCGCTGCAATGGTGTAAGGCCGCCGATTTTTTCGCCTTTTTTGTAAGCCTCTGTTTGTTTGAATGCATCAAGGCCGATAAGGATACCACCGAGGTCTGCGAGGTTTTCCCCAAGTGTGGCGGCGCCATTGATATGCAGGGTATCGAGCGGTATCATTTTGTTGAATTGTTGTACCAGCACATCGGCGCGGTGCATGAACTGAACGGTATCCTGTATGGCCCACCAGCTACGCAGGTTGCCGCGCTCATCAAATTTGCGGCCTTCGTCATCGAAGCCGTGTGTGATCTCGTGGCCAACAGTGGAAGCGGCGGTGTAGCCATAAACCAGCGCATCGTCGAGCTCTGCATCCTTGTACCCCGGAACAGTCATCATCGCAGCGGGAAGCACGATCTCGTTGTTTGACTCCACATACTGGGCATTATATGTTTGCGGTGTCATGTTCCATTCTTCGCGGTCTACTTTGTGCCCGAGCTTTGTGACCTGGAAATGAGCCCACCACTCATTGGCATGCATCATGTTAAGCGCAAAAGGTCCACGGTCTATTTTTAGTCCGGCAAAATCTTTCCATACATCGGGATAGCCTACCTTTTTGCGGATGGACATCAGCTTGTGTATGGCTTTCTGCTTGGTGCTGTCCGTCATCCAGGTCAATTTTTCGATGCGGGCTTTGTATGCGTTACGTACGTTCTCTACGATCACTTCGTAGCGGGCCTTGGCGGTAACATCAAAATATTCCTTTACGAAAAGCTGCCCGAGGATCTCACCCATAGCGGCCTCTTCGGCTTCCAGGGCCCGGCGCCAGCGGGGATGCTCTTCTTCAGCGCCGCGCAGGAGTTTCGAATTAAAATTGAAATCCGCATCAGCGAAGGGCTTGCTTAGGTAGCTGGCAAAGGTAGCTACGAGGTGGAATGACATATAGTCCTTCAGCGTCTGAATATCTGTAGCAGACAATGTCCTGCCGAGGGCAGCATAAAATTCGGGCTGGCCTATGATCACACTGTCAATGTGTTTTACGCCCATCATTGTGAGGTATTTGGGCCAATCGATACCAGGAGAGATGCTATTGAGATTACTGAGCGCAATTTTGTGGTAATTGCTCCATGGATCGCGGAGGGCCTCAAGTGTGCGGGAGGATCGGGCGAGTGTGGTTTCAAAAGCCATAACGGAGGAGGCTTTCGCATCTGCCTCCTTGCTGTTCGCCCCCATGAGCTGAAACATGGTTGCAATGTATGGGGTGTACTGTGCACGGACCTTTTCCGTTCTCGTGTCGGTGTTGAAATAATAATCGCGGTTGGGCATTCCGAGGCCACCCTGTGCCATATTGTAGGCGTAGACCTCGCTATTCTTGGGGTCCTGGGATACACCTTCGTCAAAAAATACATTGGCCCCATAGGTATGCATGTGGGCAGCCTGGGTCATTACATCATCAAGCGTTTTTATGGCGGCTATCTTATTCAGTTCCTCGCGAAGCGGTTCGATGCCATTTTTTTCGATGGAGACAGTATCCATGGCGCTATACCAGAAGTCTGCAATTTTTTTGCCGTTCCCTTTAGCGTCATTTCTCGCCAGTGCATCTTCATTTATTTTGCGCAGGCGTGCATGTAATTCCTGAACAACTAATTCACCAATACCCCATGTGCTTTCATCTGATGGAATGGGATTATTTTTGAACCAGCCATTATTTGCATAAGCGAAAAAATCATCAGCCGGGCTGATGGTTGTATCGAGGTGGGCACGCAATGCGTCTTCCTTCTTGTCTTTATTTACCGGCTGGTTGCATGATGCAATAACTGCAACGGCCGACAATAAGCCCAGGAACTTTTTGTTCATATTTATATATATGATTTAGCTGGTAAAAGTAGGGGGTTTTTAATTGTTTTATCTACCCCCTAAGGGGTATTTTCCCAAACCGAGACCATGCTATCGTTAGGGAAATTACATGCTAATGAGCGAATGGATAGGCGCGGGTGAGCCAAAATGTGTGGCACTGCAACCGAAATAGAGGAAATAATTGATCAGGAGCTTTTTAGTCGGTATTTTATCAATGTTCCTTAGTAAATTTATCTCCTTTAATAGTAATGAACTCTGAACTTAAGGTGTTATGAAAAACAATCTCTTTATAGCCTGCATGGCGGCTTTACTGTTGTCTGCATCCTGCAACGATGACAAAATCGTGAAGGGGGAAGGTGTAACGAATATAGTAACGCCTGGCGTTGGTTCATTTAACATTGTGCAGGCAGAGTTGCCGCTCAAAATGTCGATCACCATTCAAAAAGGAGCGACGCCAACGATCAAGTTCCGGGGTTATTCCAACCTGCTGGCGCACATCAAAACCAAGGTGGAGAAAAACATCCTGTTCATAACTTCTGACCTTGAAGGTAAGGTAGTGCTCGACAGCAAAGATGTAGTGGCAGATGTGACCGTGCCCTCTTTATCTGAAATTTACCTTTCATCGAATGCAAACGCAGAGATACACGGAACGATCAGCGGCAGTGATTTTAAGGCTGATGTTTCGGGTAACAGCGTTGTTAGCATCGATGACATAAACACAGACAAATTTTCTTATAAAGTGACCGGTAAGGGCAGCCTGGACGTATATAAGGGGACGGCGAGGCTGGCTATGTTCTCGGCGGAGGGCGACAACACAATAAGAGCTTTTTCTCTACAGGCGGCAGAGGCCAGTGTGGCTATGAAGGGCCAGGGGAAGTGCGAGATCACCGCATCGCAAAAGCTAACGACGAGTATCGGCGGCTCCTGTTCACTGCGTTATAAAGGCCATCCGGAAGTGGCTAAAGACCCGGAGGGGGGCACTGTACATGATGCGAACTGATCGCATAGGAGTCTAAACGCTCCATATAAATAAAGGTCGTCCGCATGGACGACCTTTATTTATATGGAGCAAGCTTACCTTATTGATTCGGAGTAGGTGTTGTGCTTGGTTTTGCAGGTTTTACAGAATGCTTCTGCGCAGCAGGGGCGTTCGCCGGAGCAGCGGCATTTGCACTGTGCGCGGCGTTTGGCATCGCTTTTACGGCAACTGCCGCGTTTGCCGGTGCATTAGGCGACACGTTTGGCCTGGAGTTCTGCTTTTTATTCAATTTTGCATTAGGCGCGACCGCTTTCGCAGCATTTGGTTTTAGTGCCTTATCGTTAGGGCCTGGCCTTGCCGCATCCTGTGCGAACGCGCCGAAGCTCGTGAACGCAGCGACGATCGCGAGTGTCAATTGTTTTTTCATAATTTTCGAATTGTGGATGAGTGAATAATATCAGTGTAAATATAGTGCATATATTTAAACACTTGTCAGATGTTTTGATAAGAAAATCTTAAAAATGTTATAGGTCGTGGCTAACGGCGTTGCCTAGTGTTTGTTTTTTAATTCTATTTTTAGCCCAAAAATCCCGGCTATGCGGTCAATGGTTGTTTCAGTTTGTTTTATTTTATTGGTTTGGTGTAATACGAGCGCGCAGTTGTATAATCCTGTTCCGCGGCCTGTGCGGGTGTCGGACCTGCATGACAATGACTACCGTAACAAGGATAATAAATACTACTGGGGAAACAGGATACCTGATGCGGCCTACTGGGAGCAGGACGTGCAATACAAGATGTATGCACGGATGAAGGAGGAAGACAACGAAGTAGAAGGTGCGGAGGAGCTTACCTATTGGAACAATTCGCCGGATACGCTGACCTATGTGTATTTTCATTTGTACCAGAATGCTTTCATTAAAGGGTCTCACCTGCACGACCTGGAAATGGCCAACCATGTGAAACCGCATATGGGCAAGAAAGAAGCTGCAGGCCTGGGCATAGTGCTGGATAAAATAACTGTGGACGGACAAAGTGTGAAGACCGAACTGGACAATACAATAATGAAGGTGTACCTGCCATCACCGTTGCTGCCGGGCGGCAAGGTGCTGATAAAAATGAGCTTTAATACCTATTACGATATAGGGATGACGAGGCGCAGGATGCAGATGTATAATGCGTGGGGCTTTATGCATTACAACGGCTGCCAGTGGTTCCCGAAAATATGCGTGTATGACCGCATGCATGGATGGGATACCTACCAGCACCTGAACAGGGAGTTTTACGGTGACTTCGGGCTGTATGATGTGACGCTTGATTTCCCGTCGAATTATATACTTGAGGCGAGCGGTGTGCTGCAAAACAGGGAGGAGGTATTGCCGGATACGCTGCGTGCGAAGCTGGACATCAGAAACTTTGCGAGTAAAAAGTGGAACGAGCCGCCATCAACGATCATACCTTATGAAAAAGGGAAAAGGAAGCAATGGCATTTTGTGGCAAACAATGTACATGACTTTGCCTTTACTGCGGACCCATCGTTTCGCATAGGGACGGCTTACTGGAATGGGATAGAATGCGTGGCTTTAGTGCAGGAACCACATGCATCGGGCTGGCAGAATGCGCCGGACTATTTGACCAAGATCATCAAGACTTTTTCTGAGACGATAGGTATGTACTGCTATCCCAAGATAGTGGCTGCGGACGCTCAGGACGGAATGGAGTACCCGATGATAACGATGGATGGAGGAAGAGAGCCGGGCTACAGGGGGTTGTTCGTGCATGAGATAGGTCATAACTGGTTTTATGGGCAGGTGGGCAGTAATGAAACTTACCGGGCTGCGATGGATGAAGGATTTACACAGTTCCTGACGGCATGGGGGCTGCGCCTGATAGACGGAGATACGCAGCAGGCTGCGAGGCCGAAGTCGGCATACAGGAGACACTTTACTGAGTCCACGCTGGTGATGGACCGGACGATACTTAACAGCTATACCTACAGCCAACTCAACAAAACCGAGCTGCCGCTGAACACTCATTCCGATGATTTTCATAGTGCGCTGGGGCAGGGCGGCGGATATGGAACCGTTTACTACAAGACTGCTTCCATGCTATATAATCTGCAGTATGTGCTGGGTGACTCGCTCTTTGAGGCGACGATACATCACTACTTTGAGCAGTGGAAATTCGCGCATCCGTATTTTGAAGATTTCCGGGCATCGGTGATACAGTTTACCCATGTGGACTTGTCGTGGTTCTTCGATGAGTGGTTTGAAACGACGAAGACACTGGATTATGGTATAGGCGGCATACATAGAATACACGGAACAGATGACTACGCGATCGAGTTTCACCGGAAGGGCGAAATGCAGATGCCTATAGATTTTACGGTGACAGCCAAGGATGGGTCGAAGCATGACTTCTATATTCCAAACAGCTGGTTTGAGAAACGGACCACGGCCACTACGCTGCCTAAGTGGTATGGCTGGGGAAAGCTGCACCCGGATTATACTGCGGCAGTGCATGTGCCCGGGGGAATAAGAAATGTGCAGATAGACACCAGCAACCGGCTGGGAGACCGGGACATGGTGGACAACTATAAAACACGGGGATTGTGTATTAGTCCGATGGCGATAAAAACAAAATTGGACGGCGGGCTGGCGGCAGCTATGGACAGAAAAAAATACAGGCTGGACATAAGGCCTGATGTGTGGTGGAACCCGATAGACGGTATAAAGGCGGGTGTGCATTTTGAAGGAGACTATCTATTTACACTCAACAAAATAGACGCTACTGTATGGTGGAATACACATGCCTTGCAGGGGCGAACCTATGAGGCTTATGTGGGCGAAGGAACCTATGTGAATTATGCGCCTGTGAATTATACATTCAACTACATAACGCCGCTAACCCGTAATATGCCGAAGGTACAAGTGCAGCTCAACAGCAGATACCTGGACGGATTGTGGTATCACAGGGCTGGCCTGAACTGGCTTGCGAATGATAATAATACGCTGCAAGTCTACGGACAAACGATGTGGCGGCCTACAAGCCATGACTTTAATTACCTGACCGATCCGGCGGACTGGAGTAGTGTGCCAGGGAGAAAAAACAATTCGCTGAACCTGCAATGGGCGCATCGCTACAACTACTTTAATGGTGCGGGAAGATATGTATTCAGTTTCCGTGCACCGTTCCTTGAGAAAGATGAATTGCCATTCACCTATGCCTATGCACAACTGGAATCGGTTAATGACAATTACCTGGGCAGGCTTGAAATACGGACGCGGTTATTTGGCCGCTACGGTCTCGGCAATCAACTGCCTTACGAGAGCGCATTGTATATGGCAGGTGCGAGCCCCGAGGAGGAAATGGAGAATAAATACACTCGCAGTATTGGATTTATGCCGACTGAATGGGAGGGCATATCGCGCTATGATGTAAACCATTTCCAGCAGGGTGGGGGGCTGGGGCTCAGAGGTTATGCCGGTTATTTTGCGCCGGATATCCGTAATGGAAACCTGATGGAGTCGTACAAAGGACGCAGTGGTGCATCGGCAAATGTGGAGCTTGATGTGGAGAATTATATGCCGTGGCGGCCGCGCCTGCTGCGCAACTGGCTGCATGCGAATGTGTATGCCTTTGGTGATGCCGGGATGATGGAGATGAGTTATTTCAACAGCCCCAACCAGTACTTTACTGCGCCGAGCACTATATGGAGCAGTGTGCATGTGGATGCTGGTGTGGGCTTTGCGTTCACCATTAAGAGCTGGGGTATGTTTGAAAAGGCAAAGCCACTTACGCTTCGTCTGGACCTGCCGATATTCCTGAACAGGCCACCGTATGGCAATGATCAGTATGCTACTTTGCGATACGTATTTGGTATAAACAGGGCGTTTTAGTAACTGCCTGGTAGCGGAATTGCTTAATCAGCAGGGAGACTAATTTTCTTACTGAGCCTTAAAGTCCCTTTTATCGTGTATTATGTTTGTAATAACGATCAGCTTTTTTGATTTGTCAACATAAACATACGGAACTTTTTCAAAAAGGGCAAAATATCTTTGGGAAAGCCTGATTTTACTGGAACAAGGTTGAGTTTTTCCAGAAAATATCTTTTTGCAGGTCA
>CAINOM010000575.1 GCA_903851455.1 uncultured Bacteroidota bacterium
ATCGGGACAAGCCCGTGAAAAAAATGAGTGTGCGCTCAATCTTCAAATTACTTCTCCGCTTTCAATTGCGGGAAGAACAGAACATCCTGTATCGATACCTGGCCTGTAAGCAGCATGGCGAGGCGCTCTATACCTATACCTATACCAGCCGTTGGCGGCATTCCGTATTCCAGCGCACGAAGAAAATCATAGTCGATGAACATTGCTTCTTCATCTCCACGCTCCATCAGTTTCACCTGCTCTTCGAAGCGTTCACGCTGCTCAATAGGATCGTTAAGCTCACTATAGGCATTGGCTATTTCCTTTCCATTTATGATCAGTTCAAAGCGCTCCACAAGGCCGTCCTTACTGCGGTGCTTTTTGGTGAGCGGGCTCATCTCTATCGGGTAGTCGATAATGAATGTCGGCTGCACATAGTGCTTCTCGCACTTACCACCGAATATTTCATCGATCAATTTGCCTTTGCCCATAGTGGTATCTACCTGCAAATTCAGTTTGCGGCAAACATCGCGAAGCTGGTGCTCGTCCATGCCGTTAATATCTATGCCGGTATGCTCTTTTATAGCATCGTAAATGCTGATACGCTTGTATGGTGCTTTGAAGTCTATCTCCATATCGCCCACGAGGGTGAGCGACGTGCCATTAGTAGCAATAGCGGTTTGCTCCAGCATTTGCTCCGTGGTCTCCATCATCCAGAGATAATCCTTGTAGGCTACATAAAACTCAAGAATAGTGAACTCAGGATTGTGCGTGCGGTCCATGCCTTCGTTCCTGAAGTTGCGGCTGAACTCATATACCCACTCAAAGCCACCTACGATGAGACGCTTGAGATAAAGCTCATTGGCTATGCGCAGGTAGAGCGGCATATCCAGCGCATTGTGGTGTGTGATGAATGGCTTGGCAAGTGCGCCGCCGGGTATGCTTTGCAATACCGGAGTATCTACCTCAAGACCACCGCGCTCATTGAGGAAGCTACGAATGGCATTCTTCATTTTTGTGATCTTCGTGAATGTATCCCTTACCGACGGGTTGACAATAAGATCTGCATAGCGCTGGCGATATTTGAATTCCAGGTCAGTAACCGCGTCAAACACTTCACCATCTTTTTCCTTGGTCACAGGCATTGGGTGCAGTGACTTGGTGAGCAGGGAAAATGAAGTAACATGGATCGAGGTCTCACCGGTCTTGGTAATAAAACCAAAACCCTTTATACCGATGATGTCGCCGATGTCCATCAACTTCTTCCAAACGATGTCATACATGCTCTTGTCTTCGCCGGGGCATATCTCGTCGCGCTTTATATAAACCTGTATCCTGCCGGTGCTGTCCTGCAGTACGGCAAAGTTGGCCTTGCCCATGTCGCGTACGCTCATGATGCGGCCGGCAAGAGATATCTCTTTGAATGCGTCTTTATTTTCCTCGCTATAGTTTTCCTTTATACCTTTCGCCGTGTGCGTGATCTCGTAAAGCGGCGCGGGATATGGGTCTATGCCCATCTCTAATAATTCTTTCAGCTTGTCGCGGCGAACCAATTCCTGTTCGCTAAGTATTGCTTGCATGGGTGCAAAAATAGTCGATTGGGTGATATATTGAGTAAGAACTTAAATCGCGGACTTTTGAAACAATTATCCGGGGTCATTTATATTGTTTCTTCTCTCACTACACTTATTAAAACATATTTTTTTAAAATAAAAAACATTACTTTTAAGCTATATTATTAGTTACTCACTATTAATAACACTATGATACAGGCAAACAACCACGACCAGGTGGCACAACAAGCCCTGTATGAATCTATCATTAACTATTCCGATGACGCAATTTTCAGTAAAACACTGGATGGAGTGATCACCAGCTGGAATAAGGGCGCAGAAATTATTTTTGGTTACCTGGCTGATGAAATTGTTGGA
>CAINOM010000576.1 GCA_903851455.1 uncultured Bacteroidota bacterium
AAATACAATACCGCGAATGTGCTTGTGCCTGCCGTGAAACAAAACTCCGGGATCTCCATCTACCCCAACCCGGCGACAACATCACTAACCATATCTGCCGCAGATGTTGTAAGAAGTATATCTGTCACCAACCTCTTAGGCCAGGCAGTGTACAGCCGTGAATGCAACGCGCAAATTGTGCAGGCAGATATCTCCGCATTGCCGGCTGGCGTTTACTTCGTGCGGGTAAATGGTACGGAGGTGAGAAAGTTTGTGAAGGAATAGTGATGCGGCTTTCAAAATCTTTAAAAGTTAAATGCCCCGGAAGTCGGGGCATTTAACTTTTATACAAAACTTCTTTTTACGCCCACTTCTTCGACAGGTAGATCGATAAGCCAATAACGGCCACGATGGCTATGCAAAGGAAGGTGATTATCTTTTTGTAAGAGCCGGTAGCCTCTTTAAGGCCGTTGAGCTCATTGATGTTGTTCAGGATATTGCCCATGCGCGAGAATGCGGTCTCGCCCTTGATCACATAGTCGTAAGCGCCGTACTTCATACTGTCTACGGCTACTTCCAGCTTGTCCTGGCCAGAGAGCATGATAACCTGGGTGAGTGGCGCCAGCTCTTTTATCTTCTTAAGCACTTCTACGCCGTTCTGCGCGTTTGGCAGGTGGGCGTTAAGATGGAAGTCGAGTACGATGATCTCCGGGTTCAGGTGGAGGTCTGCGATCGCGCCTTCGCCGCTTTCGTAGGTTTTGATCTTGTACTTGAAGCGGTCTGAAACGTAGTCTTTCAGCATTTCGTTCTGTATCGGCTCATCGTCGACCAGGAAAATATAGCGTGTGCTTTGTTCTATAGCCATAAAAAGGATTTCAATGGTGAAAAATAGTAAAAAAAAATCTCAAAACAGAATAATACGACCAAATTAAACCCCGGGGCTTCACGCCGGGCTATAATTTTGCGCTCTTTCAGAGCTATTTGTTTACCTATATCTTGTTTAATTACTGTTTCTGAGTTCTATAAACGCCTTGGTACACAGGTTCTTCAGATTGGCTACGAGGTCCGGCAGGGTATCAAAATGGGCTGCTTCGCCTGCTGACTGCTCTATCATAAATATTTTGCTTACATCTTCTTTTACGCCCATGTAAGACAGCTGCGGTTTCAAAGAATGGGCGGCGATCTTAATAGCTCCGTAGTCTTTTACGGCCATAGCCTTGTCTATGCTGTCGAGTAATTTAGGCGCATTCTCAAGGAACATGCCTACATACTTCTTTTGCTTCTCGGGATTGCCACCGGTAAAAGACTTAAGGAAGTTCATGTCGGTAACGTACTCGGGTAATACCGGCAATGCCTTGGGTTTCGGCGCTGGCGGCTCTTCTCTTACTGGTTCCTGTTTTGCAGCTTCGGCTTCGCGCGGCGCCACATTCTCGGGTCCGAGGTCCATTACGGTATCCATCTTCAGCAGCAGCTCATCCTGCTGGAATGGCTTAGATACATAGGCGTTCATACCTATCGCGAAGTATTCCTGCACATCTTCCTGCAGCACATTGGCGGTCATGGCTATAATGCGCACGCTCCTGGCGGGCTCCGGCAGGGTACTGCGTATTACTTTGGTTGCGGTCACACCATCCATAACGGGCATCTGTATGTCCATGAGCACAATGTCGAACATCTCTTTTTTCAGCCTATCTACCGCTTCCTGCCCATTCACTGCTATTTGTATCCGGATGCCGGGTATGGTTTCCTTCAGCGTGTCTTCAGCTACCATGCGGTTAAACTCATTATCTTCTACCAGCAATACTTTCAGCCTGTTCAGCCGCTCCATGGAAGAATTGTTGAGCAGGTTTTCCTTTTGTTCGCTTTCCTGAACGTCTGCCTCGGCAAGTGGTATGGCACAAGTGAAGGTGGTGCCCACACCCAATGTGCTACGTACAGTAATATCGCCGCCCATAAGGCCGGTAAGCTGCTTAGATATGGTGAGGCCAAGGCCGGTGCCGCCAAACTTGCGCGTAGTGTCTGCGCCAGCCTGGGTGAAGCTATCGAATATCGTGTCTATGTACTCAGCTCCTATGCCTATGCCGGTATCTGCGATATCAAAGTCGATCCACAGCTTGCTGCCTTCTTTTTTGACAAGTTTCAGTTTAATTTCCACATGCCCTTTGTCGGTGAACTTGACCGCATTGCCGGCGAGGTTTATCAGCACCTGGTTGAGGCGGGTAGGATCGCCCACGAGCCTGTTTGGTATGGCCGGATCTATATTAAGGAGTAAGTCTATTTTCTTTTCTTCCACTTTCAGCATCAGCATATCCTTTACACTCTGCACTACTTCGCGGATACTGAAGTCGATGTGCTCTATGATGATCTTGCCGGCCTCTATCTTGGAGAGGTCGAGGATATCGTTGATAATAACAAGCAGGTTATTGGATGAAAGCTGGATGGCGTTCAGGTAGCGGAGCTGGTCGGGTTTCGGCTCCTTGGCCAGCAGCAGGCGGGTAAGGCCCACTATGGCATTCATAGGTGTGCGTATCTCGTGGCTCATATTGGCCATGAACTGGTGCTTGAGGAAGGCAGTGCGCTCGGCTACTTCTTTTTCTTTCTGCGCGAGCTCGGTCTCCTGCCGCACCTGGAGGTTCTTCAGCTTATTGAGCGTAGCCTGCTTAAAGATGTCTTCCTTGAGGTGCTCAAAAGACTTGAGGTGGTGGAATGCCTTGGGAATATCGCCCATCTTGTCGTAGAGCATGTAGAGCATCTCGTGAATGCTCATCATATCGTGGCGGCGGGCATACTCACCGGCGAGGTTGTAGGCAGCATCCAGCGACTTAAGGGCATCGCGATAGGCGGCATTATCCATGCTCATGCGGCCAAGGTAAAAATGGCAGATGATCTGCACCTCTGCATTGCTCAATTGCTGCGCTTCGTGCAGGGCATGGGTGAGGTATTTATTTGCATTCTGAAAATCCTGCATTTTGTAATACACCTTGCCCACGCCGCTTTCCGCCAGCACAAAGGCCGCAGTTTCCGGCTCTGAGCGCCGCAGGTTTTCTTCAAAATAATGCAGGGCATCGCCAAGGGCATCTGTCTTGAAGTAGATGTTACCAAGGGTGTTGTATATGTTCAGCAGGCTGTTCACATTGTGTACGCGCTCAAAAATAGGCAGGCACTTCAGGGCATACTCCAGCGCGCTGTCGTAGTCGTTAAGGTCGTAGAGCAGGTTGGATATGCTGGACAGTATTACCGACTGGTAGTACTCCTCGCCAAGTTCTTCATTGATGGCCAGGGCTTTCTCGTAGTGGGTGAACACATTGGCAAGGTCGCCAAGGTCGCGGTAGATATTACCGAGGTAGTAGAGGGCTGTAGCCTCCATGTTCTTGTCATGGCTCTTCTTGGCTATGGAAAGCGCCTCGTTCAGCACGGCGATGCCGGCATCATATTCACCTTTAAGGCGGTTGCAAAAACCTTTGAGGCAAAGGCCCCGGCCGATACCGGATGGATAAGCGATGGTGCGGGAATGTATAATGATGTCCTGTGCCATTTGCGCAGCATCATCTACTTCGAAGTTTTTTACTTCTTCGGCTATATTCAACTGTGTGTCTATGCGCGACCTGGCATCTGTTTGTGTTACCAGTAATGCCTGTAGTTCTCTGTATCTTGGGGTATCTACCATACTTGTCCTTATTAAGGGGGTATAAATGTAAAAAAAATATAGGAATATCGTGTAAGCAGGTGGGTTAAAAAGGTTTCCTGCATATGCGCAAAGCTCGCAGTGCGCTCATTTCGTTTTTAAGACCGCCAAGTGTTTTGAAATACGCTGTTCTTATTCAAAAGAAATTCATCGCTTTTTATTGACTGTCAATTGTTTGCGATGAAAAAATATCATGCAGACCTCACGTTTTTTTTGACTTCGCTATCCGTTTACTTTGTTGCTATTTGCAAGTCGGTGTAAAACTCTTTGAATCCCACTTCCGTTTTTATCTCTGCTTTCTGGCCTTTGGTGAAGATGCCGAAGATCGCGGAGCCGCTGCCGCTCATGGCGGCATAGAGAGCGCCGGCATTATAGAATTGTTGTTTTATAGTGGCCAGTGCTGGGTGTTGGGTGAAGACCGGTGTTTCAAAGTCGTTACTGATGTGGTTCTTCCATTCTTCGATGGGTAGTGTGGCGAGTTTTTCCAGCGCAAAGGGTGCTGGTCGTGGTGTTATCATTCCGAACGCTTTGCCAGTGCTTACATGCACTGCGGGGCAGATGAGCTGGATGCTGTATGCGGAGAGATCGAGTGTTATTGGGGTCATTTTTTCTCCACGGCCGGAGGCGAGTTGCGGGCTGTTGTAGATGAAGAAGGGGCAGTCGCTACCGAGCTGGAGGGCGTAGGTGGCTAGTTGCTCATTGCTGAGGGCGAGGTGGCAATAATCGTTGATAAGGCGGAGCATGTATGCGCCATCGGCGGAGCCGCCGCCGAGGCCCGCGCCCATGGGGATGGCTTTGTGCAGGTAGATATCGAGTGTTGGCACTTTGTCAGAGTAATTTTCTTTCAGGAGTTGGTATGCTTTCCAGACAAGGTTGGTGGTTTGGTCGCCGGCTACCGGGAGGCCGCTCATGTGGAGTTTTGTTTCGGGAGCGGGGACCATTTCGAGGGCATCGGTGAATGGGAGGCCGTAGAATACGGTCTCGATATCATGGTAGCCGTCTTCCCGGCGGCGGGTGATGTATAGGCCAAGGTTTATTTTACAGTTTGGGAAAACGATCACTTTGCAAATTCAAAGGTTAAGAATCTTCAGGCGGCTAGCAATGAGCCGCAAATAAGCTTGCTCATGTTTTCCTACCCTTATTACCTTACTTTTCTTTTGCTTCGCCAAAAGAAAAGTAAC
>CAINOM010000577.1 GCA_903851455.1 uncultured Bacteroidota bacterium
CATGGGATTTTTCAAAGCTTAAAAACGCTAAACGATTCAACAATGATTCTATCATTGTAACTCTTTTCAATGACATCAGTTTTATTGGCCAAGATTGGAGCAAGGACCGGATTCAACGGCAGCAAGACAGTATTAAGACAGTAAAACATGGAATCGGTGGACTGTACTACTTTTCAATTCCTGTTTTTGATAGAACGCAGCAATACGCTCTGATTTCAATGTGGTATCATTGCGGTATGACGTACGGAAGTGGTTGCCTGTACCTTTTCAAAAAAACAAACGGGAAATGGGAATTTATAGGCAATACGAATTGCATGGTAAGCTAAACACATCAAACGCGTGCATTTCAGATATTCGCATAGAAGCAATGGTTATATTCACGGGAAAAGAAACCCAACGGGCTTCAATGTGAATAGCCCTCGGTGGAACCGGGGGTAAAATGACCGAAAGAGTGCCAACCCCAACGGGGTTGAATGTGATATCTGGTGTGAAGATTTGAAATGCACCCCTACCAACATCAAACCGGCCCCTCTACTTCCTAACAATTTTTTACGGAACTTTGCGCCTCCCCGCCTTTGCGGTTAAACATAAAAAATCATGAAAAAACACTTCATCATCATCTTCCTCCTCGCCTTCGCTGCCTCCTCGTTTGCACAAACGAATAAAGACACGAAAGACGACAAAGTCGAAAGAAAGCAGGAGATCCGCGAAAACGCCGCCGAAAAAAAGATCGTGTCGAAACTCAAAGTCGACAATAATCTCTTCCGCCGCCAGATGCTTGCGCTCCCCGAATACGCAGATGAACGTAAGAAGATCCCTGCCTTGCAAAAGGCTAGTAAAATGCCGGTGAAGATCGCCGTCTATGTCGACTCGCTCGGCGATGCCGGCGATGAAGCTAAAACCCTGACGGGCTATATCTGCGAAAACGTTGGCGACAACTCAACAAACATTTTCGAGGTCACCTACGACCGCGCGCTCAAAAAGATCACCACCGTAAAACCCACCGGAGAAACATCCGATATAGAACAGGATAACGACACCGAAGTAAAAAAAGCCGGGGCCAAAAAACCCGCCGCCAAAAAAGCAAAGGGCGACGATGATGATGACGATGCCGACGAGGACGCTCCCGCAAAGAAAAAACTCAAAGACGAAGAATAACATTACAACTCTTTCCCTCCAGAACAACATCACGTAACACAACTCCACCTCACCCTCCCCTTGGGGGAGGGCCGGGGAGAGGCTTTTTAATCCTTTCACCATGCCTATCATCACCTCCTCTGATCTCGCCACAAACATATATCCCGAGATCATCACCGAGATCACCCGCACAGACACTACCATCACAGACCGCGCCATAAGCGCGGCCATTCAGGAAGCCAAAATGTACCTTGCCCGTTTTGATCTTGTACAACTATTCGGCGCCGGTGCCGCACCGCCTCCTGTCTCAGACGAATACCTGAAATCATTGGTAAAGGACCTGGCCTGCTGGCACCTCTTGCGTCTTTCCAATGTCGGCATCGATTACACTGCTTACCGCACCGCATACGAAGACGCCATCAGCACGCTCAAGAGCATCATGGGCGGCCAGGCACAGCCCCAGGGTTGGCCTTATGCGGATACCACGGCCGAAGACACGCCGCCCGGGGATTCCATTTCATGGAACAGCAACACAAAACGAAACAATTATTACTAAACAACTTTAGGGAACCGGAACAGAAAATTCGCCAGCTACGAGACGAAGTCAAAATATCTTGAAGAAAATTCCCGGAGACGTTAGGACAGAGTGTTGGCCAGCGAGCCCGGGACACTATCGCGCACGTATTCAATGCACCTCACCGGTGCCTGCCGCTGATAAAATGCATTCTTGGGGTTCTTGAACCGCTTGCGCTTTGGGGCCGGGTCCACAATTATTTTGTCCTGGTATTTTACATAAACAAGCACCAGGATGCAAAGCGCTGTATAAATGATCACTGCGGTATACTTGGTCACTTTTTTTGCATCCTTCGATAAGTTCTTTCTGTTGGGCGTTGCCCTGTATATCAGGTAGGTCATCAGCAGCGCGGAAAAAATAATGTAGGGAAACGCAAAGAGTTTATGCACGATCGATGTTGGCAGCCATCCCTCTACAAGCAATCCCAGGCCATAGATCATTATCAGGTTTAACAGGCTTATGTAGGCTATCGCTACCACAAGTGAGAACAACTTGAAGCGGGTTACATTATAGACCAGACGATAGACTGCAACTATTAAACTTCTCATTTTCTATGGCTTGTAATAGATTTATAAAGGTAGGGATTTAATGTTTTAACACTAATATCGAAACCCGGTGACGCATCAATTTTCGGCCCTAATAATCCGCGCTGAACACGTAAAAATATTTTATGTATATATACAGCAACAGGGCTGCAAGACTAAAGATAACCAGTGGCATATACATCACCGCCGTCTCCTTATCCCTTGATAAATTCTGCAGCGGCAACATGATGACAAAATTAAAAACGAACATGGCGATAACAACCCCTATGATATAAGGAAAAGCAAAAATCAGGTGCACATAAGAAGTTGGCAACCACCCCTCGGCAAGTATCCCGAAACCATAGATCAGCACCAGGCTCAGAGTAGTTATATATGCCAGCGCTGAAAAAAGAGAGATTGCCTTGTTGTGCGTGTATTTATATAATATTTTATAAACGTCGGCTATTAACCTCCTCATTTTATAACGGGAATTTTATTCGGCACAAGATAGAGTTTTTTGCAGGATCATAATAATAGAGAATAATAACATTTTTATGGTAAGAACACACAAAACAGTACAGGAACCGGAGCCGATCATCCTTAATGAACTCAATATCCGCGCAGTCGACCGCGGCCGGAAAGATATTTTAACCTGGCGCGGAGCCCTCATCAGTGCGGAGTCGATCTATTATCCCAATCGCTCCCGTTTGTACGACCTTTATGAAGACGTCATTCTCGATGGCCACCTGTCGGGCGTCATAGCAAAGCGCATTGAGGCAGTGCTCAACAAAGAGCTCTGTTTTGATAACGGCAGCTCGAAAGATCCTGTTATGGACGAACTGATTCAGTCCGCGGCCTTTCGCGAAATTATGCGTACCATAATGGAAACCCGGCTTTGGGGTATTTCTGGAATAGAGTTCATTCCCGGTGGGCAACTTGATTACGAACTCATACCGCGCAAGCATATCAAACCAGAGCTTGGCGTTATCGCCTTTGAACAATCCGGCACAGATGGTATACCCTATACACAACTCGCGAACGTCTGGGTCATGGGAGATGAAAAGGACCTCGGCCTTTTGCTTAAATGCGCTCCATATTGCCTGTACAAGCGTGGCGGCCTTTCCGACTGGGCACAATATATCGAGCTCTTCGGCCAGCCCGTTCGTGTTATCAAATACGACTCTTATGATGAGCAGACTAAACTGGAGCTGAAGAAAATACTGGACGAGAGCGGTAGTTCGCTCTCCATGATGATACCACGCCAGGCCGATTTCGAAATAAAGGACGGCAAGCAAACCAATTGCGACGGCAACCTCCAGCTTTCATTTATTAAAGCGCTCAACGAAGAGATATCCATCACTATCCTCGGTAACACAGAGACCACCACCAGCAGCTATAGTACCGGCTACGCCCAGAGTAAAGTACACCTGGAGCAGCAATACGAGATCACACGCAGCGATCTCATTTATACTGCCGCCATGCTCAATAGCCATAAGTTCCGCTCTATTCTTCGCGGGTACGGGTATCCGATTTCAAATGGCCGTTTCACCTTCTCAAAAGACATGGACGTCGACTACCTCAAAACAAGAATAGCCATCGACAAGGAGATCGCACAACAAGTCCCGATTCCCGAAGATTATTGGTTCGATACCTATGGCATACTAAAGAAATAAAATAGAAGTCAGCCGCGAAGTAGTGCATCCAGGCAGAAATAATCCAGATCTTAGTGATCCTGGGCATTACGGGCCACGGATATTAAGACGGCCGCCTTAGAATCAACCAACCTATCACCATAAAAAACTGTCTTTATTCTTACTTACACTAATTGTATGAAATCACTACTATTATTCGCTGTTACTTTGTTCGCAATAACA
>CAINOM010000578.1 GCA_903851455.1 uncultured Bacteroidota bacterium
CAGTCCGCCCCAGATGATAAAGGTCCAGTTGGCGCCATGCCAGAGACCGCCGAGCAGCATGGTAGCAAAGAGGTTGATGTAGGTGCGTATCTTACCCTTGCGGTTGCCACCGAGCCAGAAGATGTAGAGGTAGTCGCGGAGCCACGCAGATAAAGACATATGCCATCTGCGCCAGAACTCGGTGATAGACTTGCTCTGGTAGGGCAGGTTGAAATTGGGCGGAATGGTGATGCCCAGCCATTTAGCTATACCTATGGCTACATCGCTATAGCCGCTGAAGTCGCAGTAGATAACGATGGCATAAGCAAAGACGGCCACGGCGCATTCCAGCCCGGTATGAAGGGATGGGGCGTCAAATACATAGTTCACAATATTCAGTGTGAGGTAATCGGAGATCACCAGCTTCTTCACCAGCCCGGAGACGATGAGGTAGAAGCCTTTGGCGAAGTCGCCTTCCTGCAGCTCGTAGGGTTTGCGGAGCTGGGGCAGGAAATCGCGGGCGCGCACTATGGGGCCCATCACCAGCTTAGGGAAGTAGGAAAGGAATACGATGTAGTTGATGAACTTCTTCTCCGGCTCAAACTCGCCGCGATACACATCTATAGTATAGCTGAGGTTCTCGAAGGTGTAAAACGAGATACCCACCGGCAGCAGTATGTTGAGCGGGTTGATATGGGTGGCGAGGAATTGATTGCAGAACGAAAGGAAGAAGTTGGTGTACTTAAAATAGAACAGCAGGCCGAGATTGACGATGATACTCAGCGCCAGCAGCAGCTTCTTTTTTCGTTTGTCCTGCTGGCGGTAGATCATGTTGGACAGCAGGTAGTCGGCAATGGCGGAGATGATGACCAGTACTACAAAGTAGCCGCTGGCCTTGTAAAAGAAGTATAGCGAGAAAAAGGTGACGACAAGGTTGCGGGCTCTAATATTATTGCGAAAGGCATAGTAGAGGCTGATGAAGGCAGCAAAAAAATACACGAAGAAACCGTTGTTGAACAACAACGGATTTTTAGGGTCGTATAAAAACTGGTGCAGGAATTCCTGCGTGTTGAAAATGGGCATGCTGCTTATGGTGTACTAGGCTAATGTTTTTTGAAATGTGCGAGTGAGATACTTGTATGGCGCGAGTCAACCACCCCAGACTGGCGCCAGCGCCGGTCGTCCCCTCCTAAAAACAGCCCGCCCGGCTGAAGCCGTTTGGACGGGGAGGGGAGGTGTTGCGCGCTCACATTTTCTTCACTGAGTATTTCATTCCTGTTTTTTACCTTTTTGATAGTGGTTTAGTGTTGGTTTCTGCTTTGTTGTATTCATCCATGAACGATTGATAGAACATATCTCCCATTACGATGCTGGCTTTATAGTTGGGGTGTATGCGGTCTTCCTTGGCGAGGGGGGGATTGCTGGTGGCCCATTTGCAAATGGTACCGTCGCCGCCCATGTTCAGGAACATATTGTAAAACGCGCCGCCGTTGTTGTACGCCATCTCGGCCTGTACTTTCACGAGGTTGTAAATACCCTTTGCGGTGCGCCACTGACCGTCATACATAAATGCGCGATCTGCGGTGCTGATCACGAGTATCTCGGTATTGGGCATGGCTTTTTTTATTTTCCGCAGCACATGGTTCATGGTGGCGCCATACCAGCTATAGTCCATGTCATTGGGCCGGTAGAGGATGTTGGCGCCGTATTCGAGCACTACCAGGTCGTAATTGTCTTCGGCAGCCAGTGTGCTGAGGAAGGAGCTATCTAACTTAGCCAGCTCCACACCACTGATGCCGCGGAATGAAAAGTTGTCGACGATCACGCCCGACTCCGGCTCCATGCTGATTCCGTATACCGGCAGCTTGCTGTCGCTGATGCCTACGGTGATCGCGCGGCTGTTGCTGTTATCCAGCAGGATGCGGTTCACCAGTTTTTCGGCCCGGTATTGTTTCTGCCTGCCATCTACCACCAGCGACACAGTGCCGGTTTTTGAAGGGCCGCAAATCAGGCTTTTTTCGAGGAGCTGCACCGCCGGGGTATCTCTTACGGTATTGTCCTGGATGGTGACCTCGCCGTTACCGGTAAAAAAAGTATGTCCGGAGAAGAACAATGGCGCAGTGATATCTTTTGATCTGAAATTTTCTTCTGCCCAGTCGCCCTTCCAGTTGTGCGTGGCCGTGATGCGAAACTTTGAAGTGATAGATGTAGCGGGTATGAAGCCAACACCATATGCGCCAAAGTACTGCTGCATTTGCTTGCGGAACTCCATAGAGAGGATGTCTGCTTCTACAAGGCTGTCGCCAAACCAGGCCACGCGGATCTTACCTTTCTTGCCGTTCTTCAATGCATGAAGCCGGGCCATCATCCTGGGGAGTGCAGGCTTTGTGTTGTCTGCGCTGAAGTTGGTGAGAATTTTAGGCTCCAGGTACTTGCTGAATATTTTCTTGCCGGTATCCATGCCGGGAAGCGGAGCCTCGGTGATCTTGTCGGCTGGGGAAATGACGGTATCAGGTATGGCGGGTTTAGTGGGTGATACTTTGTCTTTATCATATAAGACATCGGCAAGGATGCTTACGTTTTTGAGATGCAGGACATCGGTATGGGAGAAGGCAGCGAAAAAAGAATAACAAAACAGGATGAATGTGACGATCAGGGTAAATACAACTACCTCCTTATTTTGGCGCATACAGGGCGTGGGAATACACTACGAAATTAGTATAGCAGCAAATAATATCTGCATTATTTTCTACCCTACTTATTCACAATTCCCATGCAAGAGTTCCACACTTATATATTGTCTCATATTGCGCTTCCCATGTTGCCTTTACTTTCTTTTGCTTCGCCAAAAGAAAGTAACAAAGAAAAGGCGACTTTGGCCGAATCGCTCCGCGCGGCCAAAGGCAGCTCTACGCTGTTGTCGCAGTTCGCTGATCACCTGCGTGGCGCTGGTTTTGACTCTCCACAGTTCTACTATTAAGCTTTTTCAATCGTCGCAGGTTTGGCTCCTCCGATTTAACTTGTCAATCGTCTCACGACCCAAAAAGGCGCCATCATAGGCTCATCTGTATTGCAACTATCATCTGTTGGAATGCAAAACTCTGGAAAGTTGAATTGCGAACTTAACATTGGATGCGATAGCCATGTCATTGCGCTTTAGCCAGCAACTTATTAGTCACAATTCCCATGGACGAAGTGATACTCGCTGGTTTCTATGGGATAGGCCCTGATCACGAAGTGAGGATCTGTACTTTCAGTCTTGTAAAAGTAGAATTTCTGTCTGGGGCGGTCATTGTATATCAGCCAGAGGTTGTGGCCGTCCAGCAGGTACTTACCCTGCACCACTTCCTCCTTACCGTTTGAGTCGAGGCTGTGAAAAGTAAAGTTGGAGTATTCCGAGAATCTTATGTTTACATCGGAGTTGTGCGGTACAAACCAGCAGCCCCCATACAATACTTTGTCTTCGTAAGAAACGGGCTTTTCTTTTTCCTTTTGCGCAAAACAGGTATTTGCGACCAGCAACAACACCAAAGTGATATATTTGTATTGTCCGCGCATGGCTTATTAAATTAAATGAAAGCGGTGATATTACTTGAAAGAAGCAAGTGATGCAAATCCGATAGCAGGCACGAACTTAAGGGAGTAGAGCACGCTATATACTTTTTGCTCCCACATGCCTGGCTGCTCGGAATAACCGCAATGGCTGATGGCCTTGATCCACACGCTGCAGTCCGGGTTGCCCTTCAGCCTGTTATAAAAACTTTTGCGGGTAATGAGGTTGCAGAAATCTATATAAGAAGCGATCTCGTTGCTGTATTCCTTGTAACGGCTCTTGTGGCCCTTGTCGTTCACGAAACTATTCTTGCCTACGATACCGAAGTGGTTGTTCAGTACTTTGGCAGCAGGCCCTGAACCGCCGGAAGATTCTATTGCAGCAATAGAAAGGATGACCGGGGCAGGAATACCGTAGCGCTGGGAAAG
>CAINOM010000579.1 GCA_903851455.1 uncultured Bacteroidota bacterium
ACAACACAGGAAGTAGATGGCCGCCCGTAGTGCCCCAATATGCGATGACGAGCTGCGGCCAGGAGAAAGGCCTGATAGACGGATCCGGACGCGAGTTGCTGCCGGCAGAATATGATGACATAAACATGAACACGAATGGCTGGTTTATACTGCGGAAAGTAATGCACCCTAACGAGACCCTTACCGACAAACAGTTCAAACCGATACTGGAGTCCGATGAATATCAGATATCATTCATCAGCGACCGCTACGTTACCGTTACAGCACGTGATCCATATTCAGACAACGAAAAGGTACGCACCTACGACATGCTGGCGCGAAAATACGTGCCCACTAAGGATGGTCGCTTAGTACCATTAGTCGCAGCCAAACCTGCACAAGTAGTCAAGAAAAAAGCACACCACGCTTCAACTGTTCCGGAGAAACAGTACGGAAAGGATACCATCGTACTGAATGCGGCGCAGACTATGCTCATTCGCAATGGAGGTCGTTGGGGAGTGATTTCTATTACCGGAGACACCATAGTTCCCTTTGTTTACGACTCTGCGAATGCCTATCAGTACCACAAATACTTTGTGCGCAGGAACGGACAATATGCCGTTTTGAATGCGGAGGGCGACCTGGCCACACCGGACCTGCCGGCGTTGCCGGGCTACATTACGGCCGATAGCCAGGCGGTGATGCGCAATAAAGATGTCTACAGTTACAAAGGTGGGCACGTTCGTAAAATAGATACGGAGAAAGAGCCAATGAAAGAATGGACGATGCAATTTCAAAGAGGTGGATTGGCATACCAGCACCCCGGCACAGGTAACATTATGAAGCCGGGCATCTACAACCGGAAGCTGGAGCGGATAGCCGACCGGCCGGCCGGCAGCGACTACAACGGTGATATCCGGCAAACCGGGATCGTGGCGGTGAAGGACAGCGCCGGCAAAATGATCGCAGTCATTGACTCCACCGGGAAACAACTGATACCCTGGATGAAGGAGCCAAAGCGGTTGCTGATGTATGATTATTGTGCTATCGTCGTAAACGACACAGGGCTCGCAGATGTCCTTTTTCGCTTTGAAGATAATACAGTAAGAACAGATACGGTATACCTGGAACCCGCTAGGAAAAGGGCAATGCTTAACCCATTCAGGGATCAGTATGGCCGTGTTACAAATGATTATTTTGGCGACGACCGGACACCATTCCCCTTCACAAGCGAGGGTGGTGAAAAAGGTTTCATTTATGGACAGTCTGGAAAAGCGATCCTGGTAAAAGGGGCCGCGGCTATGCGTTTCGAGAACGATATTGTGTTCCTGAAAATGAACGGCAAATGGGGCATTTACGATCATAGCGGACAAGAGCTATTGCCTGCAGCATATGACACCATAATCTCCGACGGCAGCCTGCGCTTTTACATTTTTCAACATCGCAAAATGGGCGTTTACGACATGCCCCGGAGGAAGATATACCCGCCCATATACGACACCATATGCTATACAGGCAGCCTGCAGGATGGTTATCTTATCGCGCACACAGGCGACGTGGCTGTGTTCATCGCTGCCGATGGCAAAATCTTTTCATCGGGTTGGCAAAATGTACCGAAAACGGCTATGGTAGGGTTTTACGGTATGCCGGCTTCAAGAAACGGTATCCGTTACCAACTGTATCCATCTCTGGGCGATACTCTTTTGTACCGGACAGATCAACTGCTGCCCGCAGATACAAGATCAACCGCTTATTACCCGGACGGCTCGGCCGCCGTGATTAAGAACGGACGGGCTGGCGTGTATGATATCGGCTATAAAAAATGGCTGGTACCGCCACTATATGCTTCTGTAAAAGAAGACGACGACTTCTACATCGCGCACAGCGGTCCGCCACATGATTCTACCGCCATCTATGGCGCAGGCGGCCTAAGGCTGTTCATTGTAAAAGGAGATTACGAACCCTTGAACAATGGATTTGATCAGTGGTGCATGCATGGGTGGTACAGCACGCCAGTCATCAACCATTCGGGCAAGGTTATTGTATCCGACACTTTTTCGACTGTGCATACGATCGGCTCTTCCGGCAGAGCACTTTACGATGTATTTTCTAAACAGGACCGCCAGGGCATTGTGGACACCAATGGCCGGGTACAGGTCCCGCCCATACTCGATAATATCAACACTGACGAATGGATGTACAACGGCTACTTCACCGGCTCGCAAAACGACGGCAGCTGCCTCATCAGCCCGACAGGGAAAATGCTTACGAGGTTCCTGTATGACGATATCTTCCCCGGCAATCAACTACAGGTATTATCACGAAGCAGGTCTGATGACCGGCCTGTTTTTTATCCCGAATTGCCGCTGGACTCCCTGGCGTTTTTCATTGTAAAAGACGCTAAGACAGCGCGCTTCGGCGTGATAGACAGCACAGGCAAGACACTCATCCCCTGTGCTTACGACAGCATCCGGCAGGTGCACAAAGGCAAGATCGCGATAGTACAACAAAACGGAAAGTGGGGAATAGTGAGCCTTAAAAACAAACCCATCACCGGTTTCTACTATGATAGCATCGGTATCTTCTTTGACGGCTGGGCCACCTTTAAACGCAAAGATGTTACCGGCGGACTAGATCCGGATGGGAAGGAAACAATTAACAAATAGTATATTTGAATTACCATTTAGCTTTGTGCTCAATTCAACATGTCATAGTTCGGCCGGGCTCACCATGACCGTATTCAAATCTTGTCTTTTTAATAAAAATGATTGCGGATCATTATAAGGCACAAAAAAAGAGGCGCATGTTGCGACCCTTTCTCATTTCGGTCTGGCTAGAAAGCACAGCGGAATCACCCCTAATTGAAATTCCAGGCACAAAAAAGAGGCGAGTGTTGCGCCCCCTTTCTTATTTCGGTCTGGCTAGAAAGCACAGCTGAATTACCCCTAATTGAAATTCTAGGCACAAAAAAAAGAGGCGCATGTTGCGCCCCTTTGTCTCATTTCGGTCTGGCTAGAAAGCACTGACCTGAATTACCCCTAATTGAAATGAAAATCCTTAATATCTTTTATTCATCTACCGCTTATTTCCTTTCTGATACAAAGGTATTGGATAACTTTTGATTAACCAAG
>CAINOM010000580.1 GCA_903851455.1 uncultured Bacteroidota bacterium
AGCTAATGGAATATGAGATCCTGCTTTTTTCGTAAATTAGATATTCTTTCCCGGAGGTCTTTAATGCAACACTTCATGCGTATCGTAATTTTATTAGGAGCGGCCCTTCTCTTTACTGCGTGCAACAGCCGGCAACACAACGATAAAAACTTAACTGAGCAAGTGAAGGTTGCCGGAGCAGCACAGACCCCGGGTGTACCGGTGCATCGCCGGGAGCGGCAAAGTGACGGCAGCTACGAGCGGTTCATGGATAGCTTCCTTTCTAAAAAAGATATTGTATTCTCAAAAAAGATAGTCGAAGCTGGTGAGGTGTGGCTATGGTCTGATAAGTGGGGCTCTTATCCCAAAAAGCCGAAGACATTCCAGGTTGGACACACCAATTTTCTGATGCGCGAAATGGAGATCGTTAACGAGGACGACCGGCTGTATGACGTGAGGTACCGTGTAGATACTGCCCTGGATTTTTCATTTCGCGGCAAAAAGTATTGCTATATAGAAGCACACTATTACGACTGTAATGGCACAGGCTGTATGGAATCATATTATCTCGTCTGCGATTACCAATTTCACCGCCTGCATGTGTTTGAAACGTTTGGTGTTCCCTACCTTGCGACACCATATATTGGTGACTTCAACAACGACGGACAGCTTGACTTCATGGCGCCGGAATGCTATTGTATGTCACCTTCGCCATATTGTGATACTACGGAAACCATAGCGCTGATCCCATATACATTAAACAGGAGTGGCCATTTTGTACAAATGAAAAACGACTACAAAAGAGACCGGTTTTTAGTGGGGCAATTTGATAGTGGTGTTTTTGCTCCAAATCATTTTAGGGTCATAGGCGATTTTTGGTAAAAGGATCAGGGCATTTATCGGCAGCCGTTCTACGGTTAATGTAAAATGCCCCCGGAAAGCGGGGGCATTTTACATTGAATGCTATTACTCTTATTCTTGCTATTCTTCACCTTCCTGCTGCTGTTGCTGCTGCTGCGGAGTAGCCCTGTTACGCATATTCAGCAGGTCCATCACCTTTCCTGACATGTTCTTCATTTTCAGGCTTACTTGTTTTGCAGATACGCTGTCGCCACCCGCATATTCCATCTGCGCCAGGGATTGCATGATGTAGAACTTCTGCTGTATATCCTCCGCCTGCGATGTTTTGGCATCACCTGATAATGAGCCTACCCAATTGACATAATTTTCGGCATGGCCTACTATTTTGTCCGTGAGGGCCTTTGCCTTAGCCATATCTCCGTTCTGTCCGGCCATTTGCGCCAGCGACTGCATGATCTGGAACTGCTGCCTGATATCATCGCCCATAGCCATTTTGCTGCCATCCGGAAGGTCGCTCCACCATTTCAGGTCATCACCGGCATTGCGCATTATCTTATCAGTAAGGTCTTCGGCTTTCTTAGTGGCGCCAGCTCTGAAGTAGGAAGCCGCCATGAAGTAACCGGTGTAATCGTAAGAATAGGAATGTTCGGTGATACCGGCCATTACTTTATCGAGCACCTGTACTGCCTTGTCTTTCTTGCCTTCGGCAGCAAGCTGGTTGGCCAGGAATGCGCCATCCATACGGTAGGTCACAAATTCGTGGCGGTTGGGCTCGTCGAAGTACACATCGTTGCGGTCTGCACCACCCCAGAGGAACTTGTTCATAAACATATCGTAGCCCTTATCCGTATTGATACTTCCAAGCACCTGCGTATTCACTTTTTGAACGGCAGAATCCTTGTATTTGAACGGCATAAGACGGTAAACGAGTCCTTCCATGTGCAGGTAGTCACCAGTGCCACCATAGTCGCCGGTGCGGAGACCTGCGTCAAAATAAAGCGGGCGTTTCCAGCCATTGTTTGCCACAGCGGCTATTATGTTAAGAATAGCAAGATCGCCTTTTTGTGCCGCTGGTTTAGGATAAGACCACCTCATATCTGTGATCACCTTGTTGGTATCTGCCGCATTCAGCATTCCTCTTTTCACCAGTTCCTCTTTGCTCAGAGAAGGAACAAAGAAGTTCTTAAGCGGTATGTAGTTCACATACTCACCACCGCCTCTGCGGGCCATGTTCTCATGGTCTTTGCTGATGATAAAGTTACATACCTCAGTAAGATTGAAGAACTGGTCCTTAGGTATCTTACGCGCAGGATTATCGTAGTACTGCACATAGTTGTGACGGTCGCCAATATAGTCATCGCGTTTCCATATCATAGGTACGGCATCTGCATCATTGATCCGGTAGTTCAGCTGATCTATATACCAGTCGATACCCAGCAGGCTCGTATTGATGACACGGACGTCTTTACGGTAACCTTCCACTTCCTGCATATACCAAAGCGGGTAGGTCTGGTTGTCGCCGAAGGTGAAAAGTACAGCACTATCTGCACAGCAAGACAAAGTATTGTAGGCAACCGCACGGGCCAGTGTCTTCTTAGAGCGGTCATGGTCATTCCATTCTACCTTGGCCATGAGCGTAGGTACCGCAACGAGACATAATCCAATGGCGCCGTAAGCAGCAGCCGGGCTTTGAGTCATTTTTTTGAACCAGGAGTATACCATAAGCACCCCGAGGCCTATCCATATCGCAAAAGTATAGGTACATCCGGCGAAGGCGTAATCACGTTCACGTGGCTGGAGTGGCGGCATATTGAGGTAGATACCTATGGCCGCACCGGTAAAGAAGAACAAGGTAAGTACTACAATACCGTCCCTCTTGTTCCTGTTGAACTGGAACACAAGACCCAGGATACCGAGGATGAAAGGAAGAAAATACAGCTTATTGTGGGCATCATTATCGCTGAAGCCGGAACCCATTTTGTCGCTGTCGCCGAGGCCTCTCATCTGGTCAACAAACGTTATACCGGATATCCAGTTGCCGCGCTGCGGATCTCCCTGGCCTTCCACGTCATTCTGGCGGCCGGCAAAGTTCCACATAAAGAAGCGCCACCACATCCAGTTCATCTGGTAGCCAAGGAAATACTTCATATTATCGCTGAAGCCAGGATCATCCTGGTTTTCCGGGCCGATAAAATTCTTGTAGAAGTTGATGTGAGACTGCTCGTTATTGTCATAAATACGAGGGAAGAAATGGCTCTGGTTCACACCATTCTGGTCGGTACCATAGATAGCTTCCATTTTCTTGCCCACGATCTCATAATGGTCTTTTCCACCCACTTTTGTCTGTGCGTATAACTTCTTGGATGTGTCCAGGTCGGTATAAACGCTGTTGTAGTAAGAACCATAGATCAGGGGCTGCTGGCCGAACTGTTCACGATCCACATAGTCGAGGAAGCTGATCGGGTTATCCGGGTTGGTCATATCGATAGGAACATCGGCGCGTGAGCGGATGATAGCCGAAAAGTAGCTGGAGTATCCGATGATGATGAAAATAACGCAGAGCACACTGGTGTGCACCACCGGCCAAACTTTCTTTTTGGAAAGAAACAACAGGCCAATCAGAATTGCGATAACTATGACAAGGAAGAATATAGCGCCGGTATCGAAAGAAGTTCCGAAGCTGTTAGTGAACATGATATCAAACACCGAAGCAAGCCTTGGGATATACTGGATGACGCCAAATTGAACAAAGCCCAGCACCACGCAGCCCATCACAAAGGCCAGTATGGTACCGTACCATGTAGCCACATAACGCCTGAAATAATAAACCATGGCTATGGCTGGTATAGTAAGCAGGTTGAGCAGGTGCACACATACAGAGACACCTACGAGGTAAGCAATCAGTACCAGCCAACGGTCAGCATGCTTGTTGTCGGCCACGTTTTCCCATTTGAGCACAGCCCAGAAGGTAACGGCAGTAAAGAAAGGAGAGGTACCGTAAACTTCGGCCTCAACCGCTGAGAACCAGAACGTATCTGAAAAAGTGTAAGCCAATGCGCCAACGAGTGCAGCGCCCATGATCAAAATAGTCTGGTTGTTATCAGGCTCTGCATTACCTTCCACCATGAGTTTCTTGGCAAAATGGGAGATAGTCCAGAAAAGGAATAATATAGAAAGCGCGCTGGTAAGAGCGGAGAGTGCATTGATCGTCGTTGCCGCGCCAATGTGGGTGAGGTCGCTCACAGAAGGAGCGCCGGTGGCAGTGCCGCCTGCAAAAAGAGCGAAAACGCGCTGAACCATCATGAAAAATGGTGCTCCGGGGGAGTGACCCACTTCCAGTTTATAAGCACAGGACAGGAACTCGCCGCAGTCCCAAAAGCTGACGGTCGGCTCCATAGTTTTTAAATAGACAATAAAAGCGATTGCACCTGTGATCCAACCAGTAATGTTATTGATCTTACGATAGTTCATGATATATTATTAGAAGAGCGACAAAAATAACAAAAGTTGGCAGTTTGCAATTTATTTTTAGCCACAGGGAGGTTAATAAAGGTTAATCGGAACAGGATTGTCAGGATAAGAGGATTTCAGGATGCTGGGCCGGGCATAACTGTCGGCTTGGTCCTTTGTTCCAGAAGAATGCTAATTCTTATACGATCAGGTTATTCAGATTTTTCAGTTGACTTGCGTCCAGTATCTGGGCGAGCTGAACTTCGGGGATATTGCGTAGTTCGTTGGCTATCTTTCGGGCATCTTCTTCCGGGCTGGCGGTTTGTATCAGCCAGAGGTAGTCAAGCAGGCGTGTTTCCGGTAGAAGGGATTCGGTCCCGTTCTTCAGCTTGTAGAGTAAATATTTATGGCAGCTGTTGGGCAGGTCGTAACGGTATATCGGAAAAAAATACTGGCTATCCTTTTTTTGCAGGCAAATGTTCTGTTCCGGGTCACGGAGGAAACTGAGGTCGAAGTACCGGTTGAGTATCCAGCAGAACCGATAACCCGGCTGGGCAGTGCCAATGCCGATCATTGCGGTATCTGTAAAAAAGTCCTCGTGCATGGCAGAGGTACTCAAGACCAATTTTGACATAAACCCTTTGGCGTTATCCCGGTATTAAGAATGATCGTAGCGAAGCATAAAGTTCGTACTTTCCGGTTTATTAACTACAAAAAAGTAGGCGCTCAAATTATATCCGGAATTTGTTTCTGGTTAATTTGTATATTTCCCAAACAATTCAAATGTTATGCCTGTAATAGTAATTTTTTTGTTCGTCGTACTAGCAATTATTGCTATGAGCTTTGTAACCGTGCAGCAAGGCACAGTTGCTGTAGTTACTGTTTTCGGAAAGTTCAAACGCATTCTGCGACCGGGGTTGAACATGCGTATTCCTTTCATTGAGCAGATATTCAGGAGAATCTCTTACCAGAACCGCTCCATGGAAATAAAGATACCAGCGATCTCACAAGATCAGGCGAATGTGTATTTCACGGCTATGCTGCTTTATTCTGTGCGGAATGAAGAGAGTGAAACCATTGAAAATGTAGCGTTCAAATTTATTGATGAGCGCAGTTTTATACAGGCGCTGACAAAATCCGTAGAAGGTGCAGTGAGAGCTTTTGTGGCAACCAAAAAACAATCTGAGATCTTACTGCTTCGCACTGAGATCGTGCTGCATGTAAAGGAACAACTGGATATACAGCTGGAAAGCTGGGGCTTTCACCTGCTCGACCTGCAGATAAATGATATCACCTTTGACGAAGATATTCTGAAATCAATGTCACGCGTGGTGGCATCCAACAATCTGAAGGCCGCTGCCGAAAATGAAGGGCAGGCATTGCTGATCACAAAAACAAAGGCCGCCGAAGCGGAAGGTAATGCAATAAAAATATCTGCTGATGCAGAGCGTACAGCCGCGCAGATGCGCGGGCAGGGTGTCGCCCTTTTCCGTGAAGAAGTCGCTCGTGGTATGGCTCATGCAGCCAAGGAAATGGAAACCGCTAACCTGGATGCATCTTATATTCTGTTCTCCATGTGGACAGACGCGATAAAACACTTTGCGGAATACGGCAAGGGTAACACGATATTCCTTGATGGGTCCAGCAACAACTACCAGCGTACCATGCAGCAGCTAATGGCCACGCTGCAGGGATTTGACGGCGAAAAGAATGATGACAAGAAATAGTCAACAGCACAAATCGAATACTGCTTTTTTCTGAAATTGCAGCTGATTTTATGCCACTATCTTTTTTTTATTTTTAAGTTTATACTTTTTACTTTTGGCGTTTGCAAGAAAAGAAAGCTAACAGTTTTTAATTCAGCTTATTTTGCAGCATTGCTTTGGAATTTTAATTTTTAATTTTTTATGATAGACGTTCTGTTGGGGTTGCAGTGGGGGGATGAAGGCAAAGGAAAAATTGTTGACTACCTGGCCGCTCAATACGACATTATTGCAAGGTTCCAGGGAGGTCCTAATGCGGGCCATACCTTATACCTTGATGGGAACAAAGTGGTGTTGCATACAATACCGTCCGGTGTGTTCCAGAAGCATTGCCTTAACCTTATAGGCAATGGTGTGGTTATCGATCCCGTGACATTGCAGCATGAAATCAAGAAGATACAGCCATTGTGCCCCGATCTGCTGGAGCGCTTGTTTGTATCTCAGCGTGCACACCTGATACTGCCCACACACCGTGCGCTTGATGCAGCGTCTGAGGCATCTAAGGGTGATGATAAAATAGGATCTACCCTTAAAGGTATAGGGCCGGCTTATATGGACAAGACAGGCAGAAATGGCCTGAGGGTAGGGGATATACTGAGCAAGAATTTTAAAGACAAATACAACAAGCTTACACAAAAACATTTGCAGCTACTGGGCCAGTACAGCAACACCGTTGACTGGAAGCAATGGGAGCAGCCGTTCTTTGAGGCCGTTGAGTTTATGCGTTCATTGCAGATCGTGAATGGTGAATACTGGTTGGATAACCATATTCATAACGGTAAGAAAGTGCTTGCAGAAGGAGCACAAGGTAGTATGCTGGATATTGATTTTGGTACCTATCCTTTTGTGACCTCTTCCAATACTATTGCCGCCGGTGTATGTAATGGATTAGGTGTTGCTCCATCGCGTGTTGGTGAGGTATATGGTATCACGAAAGCTTATTGTACCCGTGTTGGCGGCGGCCCGTTCCCTACGGAGCTGCTCGATGAGACCGGTGAGGCATTGCGTGCCGCAGGCGCGGAATTTGGCGCAACTACAGGCCGGCCGAGGCGTTGTGGGTGGATAGATCTTGTTGCGTTAAGGTATGCAGTGATGCTGAGTGGCGTGACAAAACTTATCATCACCAAAGCCGATGTCCTTGATAATTTTAATCCGATAAAAGCAGCCGTTAGTTACCTTGCGGATGGTAAGGAAACAAAGGAGTTGCCTTATGATCTTTGCGATAAGGATATAGTGCCGGTTTACCAGTCATTTGCAGGCTGGGATACCCCGGTAAGCACTTGCAGCAAATACGATGAACTGCCGCAGGTATTCAAAGATTATTGCCGCTTTGTCGAGAATTATTTGCAAACCAAGATCGCGTTTATTTCCAATGGTACCGGGCGCGATCAGTTACTGACTGTTTCTTAAAAAAAATATATTTTTTACACAAAAAAAAATTTGGCAATTTCACCAAACTGTTAAAATTTTACGTCATCAAGCAA
>CAINOM010000581.1 GCA_903851455.1 uncultured Bacteroidota bacterium
GCGTAAAGATAAAAAAATCTGTTAAAAAACACCCAGTAACAAATTTATTTTCCTCAATACTCTTATATTAATTTGAAGATGATAAATCATTTTCGCAGTTAAAATAAGATGCGCTCCTTTATATAGACGAAAAACGCGCTGACAATCTTGGGTAATTTCAAAAAAAAATTTAACAACCCGTATAAATGACTGAATCACCGGAAAGAAAAACGTTATAAAATGAAGCCTTGGAAAGGGCAATTTCCACAGGAAAAAAGACTTAAAAATGACGCGTTATTTTGTCGAGCAGCACCCTGCTCATTTTAAAAAGGGCCTCGTGGGTATAGCCCGCGATATGTGGTGTCAGAACAACATTTGGCAATGCGTTCAGCTCATCCATAATACCACGCATGCCCGCACTCATGGCCGCTATCGGCTCCTTTTCAAACACGTCCAGGCATGCACCGGTGATCTTGCCGCTTTGCATTCCTGCATAGAGCGCCATGGTATCTACAACACTGCCGCGCGAGGTATTGATGAGTATAAACGGTTTGCGCATCATTGCAACAAACTCACTGTTGAAGTAGTGTTTCGTTTCCGCGGCCAGCGGCACATGAAAACTTATTATGTCCGCCTCTGAAAATATTGGACTCAGATCATTACACTTAATAATATTAGATGGGATTACCTCCGGCTGATACTTATCATATGCAAGAATTCGCGCATCAAATCCCTGCAATTTCTTTGCAAATGAGCTGCCGGCATGCCCAAACCCGATGATCCCGACGGTTTTTCCCTCTATTTCAATCCCCCGGTTCTCTTCCCTGCGCCAGATGCCCCTCCCTATTTCGTTATGGCTCCATGTTATCCGCCTTATCAGCGAAAGCAGCATGCCCAACGCATGCTCCCCCACCGCATTGCTGTTTCCTTCCGGGCTGCTGAAACACATAATGCCCTTACTTTCAGCGTATTCAAGGTCTATTACCTCCATTCCCGATCCCATCCTGCCTATCCACTGCAACTCCTTTGCCGCATCCAGCAGCCCTTTATCCAGCTGCAGGCGCGTAGAGGTGATCACACCAACACAATCCCCGATCAATTCATAGGCTATATCCTGCGATATCTGCTCATGCATAACGCACTCATAGCCATGCGCAGCCAGGCCTTCCGTAAGCGCGGCATGCACCGGCGCTGCTATCAATACTTTCCGGGTATCAGACATTACTTAGCGTTTTGAATACCGTAATTCTTGTACAAGGC
This sequence comes from uncultured Bacteroidota bacterium, assembly GCA_903851455.1. Taxonomy (GTDB): domain Bacteria; phylum Bacteroidota; class Bacteroidia; order Chitinophagales; family Chitinophagaceae; genus Nemorincola. The sequence continues at coordinate 1,240 of CAINOM010000581.1, forward strand.
CACAAAATCAGCCACCGAAAGCTGCTCCGCCCGCTTATCCATCAGCGGATCGGCCATCGCTTCGGCAGGAAGGGTGCTTTTCAACGCATTCCTCAGCGTTTTACGCCTTTGGTTGAATCCTGCCTTTACAATATTAATAAATCTTCTTTTGTCGTCTATCCCGTGTGGATTGTGCAAACTGGTAAACCGCAATACCCCGCTCATCACCTTTGGCGGTGGGGTAAAGCAGTTTTCATTTACATCAAACAAATAGGTGACGTTGTAAAACGCCTGCATCAGCACACTTAGTATGCCATATACTTTAGATCCCGGCCCGGAAGCCACGCGCAACGCCACTTCTTTCTGAAACATACCGATCACTTCATTCACCTGTGGCTCCCAGTCCAGTACTTTGAACAATATAGGAGAGGAAATATTGTAAGGGAAGTTGCCGACCACCGTAAAATCCTTATCAAACGGCGCATCCGCCTGCAGTATATCCTGCATTATGATCTTGTCCTGCAGCTGCGGATAGGTTTTCTTCAGATAGGCCACTTTTTCGTGATCTATTTCTATGGCCTTGTATTCCGCGTCGTCCCACTGCAGCAGGTACTTGGTGAGCGCTCCGCCGCCTGGTCCTACCTCCAGCAGCCGCATACCGGGGGTATGAGTTACATGCTCCACTATTTTGCGGCACACATTCTCGTCATGCAGAAAATGCTGCCCGAGGATCTTCTTAAGTTGTCCGTATGATTCTGCTCCCGCAGAAGGTTTTGATCTTGAACCTGATTTATGAGCCATAGTTATTAATGCAAAGGTATTGGGAAAGACCGCATAAAATCTCTTTAGGTGATACGAATACCTGATTTTAACCACACACTTTTGATTTTTTACTTTTAACTTTTGACTTTACATTAGTTACCTTCGCCCATTGAAATAATAATAGCATGGAATTTAAAATACAGCCAAAACAGACAGGTAAAAACGAAATCTGGATAATTGATGATGAAAAGAAACTGAGCGGCATAGCCGGCCTCACAAAAGATGATCAGGCCTTCATTAGTTCTTCCTTAGTTGCGGAGCACACCGTCATTACCTTGCCGCGCCCCGGTAGTTTTGTCTTTATATACCTGCTCAAAAGCAAGAAGACCGATTTCCAGACATTCGATGCCATCCGCAAAGCAGGCGCAGAACTCAGCGCCATTTGCAATAAACACAAGCTCGACGAGGTGACTATCGGCAACCTTTCGGCTACACCCAATGCTGCTTTATTGCTCGCAGAAGGTATGGCCCTGGCCAATTACCAGTTCCTGAAGTACCGTACAGACACTAAAAAGATCACCCATACGCTTGCCCGCATCTACTTTACCAAAACCTCTGTTACAGTAAAAGAAGTAGCGCAGCTTAGCGCCACGGTAGCTGCTATATATAAGGCACGCACATTGGTAAATGAGCCCCTCAGCTTCCTGTCTGCAGAGCAGCTCGCTAAAGAGATCGCCGCGATGGGTAAGGAGAGTGGTTTCAAAGTCACCATCGGCAATCTCTCTGCCACACCCAATGCGGCCTTATTGCTCGCGGAAGGCATGGCCCTTGCCAATTATCAGTTCCTGAAATACCGTTCAGACACTAAAAAGATAACCCATACCCTTGCCCGCATTTATTTTACCAAGACCTCCGTTACTGTAAAAGAAGTAGCGCAGCTTAGCGCCACGGTAGCTGCTATATATAAGGCACGCACATTGGTAAATGAGCC
>CAINOM010000582.1 GCA_903851455.1 uncultured Bacteroidota bacterium
GCTCATACCATCACTCAGTATTCAGTTTGCCGCTTTATTGCCGGCATTGGCCTGGCCGGCGAGCTTGGCGCGGGCGTAACACTTGTCTGTGAACTGATCTCAAAAGAGAAGAGGGGCTATGCTACGTCTTTCATTGCCGGCGTTGGGCTCACTGGCGCTATCCTTGCGTACTTCATATCCAAGGCCTTTGACTGGCGGGTATGCTATTATATAGGCGGTGGCCTGGGATTGTCGTTGTTATGCCTTCGGTTCACCGTGTACGAATCGGGGATGTTCACGCATGAGAAAAAGGAGCAGATACAACATGGTAATTTTTTCATGTTCTTCAATAATTACAACAGGTTTAAACGGTACATGCTCGGCATCTGCGTAGGCCTGCCCATCTGGTATATTATGGGTATCCTGGTGCAGCTGTCCGACAAGTTTGGCAAGCAGTTTGGTATCAAGGAAGATATCTCTCCCGGTAAGGTGATGGTGTATATGTATGTGGCCATATCGGTGGCAGACTTCCTGTCGGGCATACTGAGCCAGCTGCTGAAGAGCAGGAAGAAGGCGCTGTATATCTATTATGCCATTATGATCGTAGGCGTTATTCTATACTTCACCCAATACAACGGGACCTCTGCCGGCATGATCGGTATTTGCATGCTTATTGGTTTTGGTACAGGGTTCTGGGCTTTGTTTGTGACTATAGCAGCGGAGCAGTTCGGTACTAATCTGCGCGCCACCGCTACAACTACGACACCTAATATGGTGCGGGGTTCCCTGGTGCTTATTGCCCTGTTGTTTGAATTCTTACAGCGGCATACAAGCTTTATTATCTCTGGCGCTGTCACTGGTGTTATTGTCATTTTTATTGGTTGTTTCGCATTGCTTAAGATGAAGGAAACTTTTGGTAACGACCTTAATTTTTTAGAAGCGTAGCATTTTATGAAAGAAACGAACAGCAAAACTTTAGGCCTGCTAAGTATACCGGTAATCGTGGCTGCACTGGGCTATTTTGTTGATATTTACGACCTGCTTTTGTTCAGCATCATCCGTATAAAGAGCCTCAAATCACTGGGGCTGTCACCTGAGTTGTGTGATACGGAGGGCAAGTTCATCATCAGCATACAGATGTTTGGGCTGCTGCTGGGTGGCATTCTCTGGGGCGTATTGGGCGATAAGAAGGGGCGGCTCAGTGTTTTGTTCGGCTCCATTGTTCTTTATTCGCTTGCCAACATAGCCAATGGCTTTGTGCAGACCGTGGACCAGTACGCCCTTGCCCGTTTCATCGCCGGCATAGGTCTGGCTGGTGAGCTCGGCGCTGGCATCACGCTGGTAAGCGAGCTGGTCTCCAAGGAAGACAGGGGCAAGGCTACATCCATTGTTGCGGGTATAGGACTTACCGGTGCTGTGGCCGCTTACTTCGTCGCGCATTCCTTCGACTGGCGCGTGTGCTACTTTGTAGGCGGAGGGCTGGGGCTCTGCCTGTTGTTTCTGCGCGTAAGCGTATTCGAGTCGGGTATGTATAAGAGCATACAGGGCGCACAAGTGCGAAAGGGTAATTTCTTCATGTTCTTTACTAATGGCAAGCGTTTCAAAAAGTACCTGCTAGCTATTCTCATTGGCCTGCCGACATGGTACGTTATCGGTGTGCTGATCACATTCTCCACGGAGTTTGGCAAGCAGTTTGGCATCAAAGACCCTATAGATGCAGGCAAGGGCATTATGCTTGCTTATGTCGCGATCTCTATTGGCGACCTGCTCATCGGCTTTATCAGCAACTGGCTCAAAAGCAGGAAGAAAGCGTTGTTCATATTCTATGCGCTCACTGTATTCAGCATTGTTCTTTACTTCTATCAGCAAAACGGCTCGGCAACCGGCATGTATGCCATATGCATGCTTATGGGCTTTGGTACCGGGTTCTGGGCATTGTTTGTGACCATGGCTGCCGAGCATTTTGGTACCAATCTCCGCGCTACTGCTGCTACCACTGTACCGAACATGGTGCGCGGTTCGTTACCGCTGATCCTAATGTTGTTCAACAGCCTGAAGCCGGCCTATGGCTACATTCATGCAGGCGCTATAACCGGTGTAGTGGTAATGGTCGTCAGCATCGTAGCTGTCTTCATGACCGACGAGACCTTTGGTAAGGACCTGAATTTTGTTGAGGAGTAGCAAAAAATCTTTGACAAAGTACCGATGCCGAAAGCTGTCGGGACAGTCCTCTCCGTTTAGTTACTCAGGGCACGGACCGAAAGCGGCAACCATTTGATCAGATATAAGTATGGTTTGTGATACGGCGCGTTATCTCGTCAAGCCTGTTGGTCGCTTCAATGATGTTGTCCATCAGCTCCCGGTTGATGGGATCTGAGAAGTCCTCAAAATTGAATAACAAGAGCAGCCCCTGTATATTGGCCACAGGGGCCCTTACTTCATGGCTTTGTATCCAGGCTATCTCGCGAAGCCGCTTATTCTGCGTCTGGATCATGTCTATGTGCTTCCGCTGCTCGGTGACATCTACAAAGTACACTGTGATGCCGTCCTCAGTAGGGTAGGCATTCACCGATACCCATATGCCCAGCGGTGCATACTCCTCTTCGAAATGAGCGCTGGTATTGGTTGCCTTAGCGCGTATATATTCCGTAAAAAACTTGTTGTGCCTGGCCTCGGGAAAAATGTCCCACATGCTTTTGCCGAGGAGGTCGTGCTTTTTGAGCCTGAAGGTCTTTTCGGTCTCTTTGTTTACGTACGTGAACTTCCAGTCGTTGTTGAGTGTATAAAAGCCGTCGGTGATACTCTCGAGTATGTTCTCTTTTTCTTTTGTGCGCTCTATGAGTGCCATTTCCGCTGCAACCTTCTTATCGATGTTGATAGCGGAGACCACCCATGCACGCTTATCCTCGAACCAGGTATGGTGGGCGTATATGTGCACAAAGAAGAGGTGTCCTTCCTTGTGTATGTGGCGCCACTGGCCTACATCAGAGTAGGCTTCGTTGATGTTGTGTATGGCCGCGTTGAATGCATCATGGTCGCCGGGTGGCCAAATCTCGTCGGCGGTAAGCGCCAGGAACTCATCGACCGTGTAACCGTATTGCCGGGTTGCGGCGGTGTTGATGCCAAGGAATTTGAGGGTGCTGCTGTCGAAGACGTACATGGGCACCGGACTCTCCTTAAAAACGCGGGTATAATCGTTGGCGATCTTCTTACGCTCTATGGCGTAATTGATGGCCTTTTCCAGCATCTTCTTGTCGAAATCGCCTTTTACCAGATAATCCTGGGCACCGTTCTGGATCGTCTTAATGGCAAACGCGATCTCGTTGATGCCGGTGAGCACAATAATGGGGGTGTAGACGAACTTAGTATGAACTTTGTCGAAAGTCTCGGCATAGTCAGAATCGGGCAGGGAGAGGTCTGTCAGGATTATCTCGATGTCATGGCCACTAAAGTCCATAACCTCGCGCATATCCGAACACCTGACAATGTCCGCCTTAGTATATCCGATGCCTTTTAGAAGAAATTCAATTTCCAGGTAAGCAAACTGATCATCTTCAATTACCAGTATTTTGTTCATTTTTTTCTTGTCTTCACGCGTCATGTGATCGGTCATAGGCTAATGCGAAAGTACTAAATTAGTTGTGTTAGTCATTAGTTGTTAGCCTCTAAGCTTGCGCATTGCCCAAAAATCACCCCTGGCTGCTGATCGACTGCAATAATACTGCCTGCATAACAAATTCCGGTTGCCAAAACCTACCGAATATTCGGTAGTCGGGAGTCAGAAGCTTTGTCTGCGTCTACGCTATTGTCCGGAGCCGAATTTCCGGAATTGTTGAATTTATAGCATGCAGCCTTCAGAGATCACGTTTTCGGCACTCCAGGGAATGGCTGCTATGCGACGAATGCCCCATGCCCCAGGAAAAATAAATCCACAAATGGGGCATTGGGTTCTGTTTAAATCCTTTGTGGTGGCTGATATTAATGTAAAACTACATTTCCCATTATTACCCACTGTCTGAACCCGAATTTTTGGAATTTTAGAATTTATAGCATTCCATTCAGCAATAGGGCGGCGGCTCCGTTGATAATACGTTGCATTGCAACATCTCTACGTAATCCGCCGCTGTAACTTGTTATCCAGTTCTCAAATATCACATTTTTCGCCAAAAAAAGTTTGCGCAGGTTATTATTGATAACCAATGATCTACGGCCAAAAAATATCACGTTCGTATCACGAAAATATCACACTCTGCTAAGTTCGCTGCAGGCCGGGTCAAGGAATTTTTGGTGCTCCAGTGATTTTTACGGCGATAGTTTTAAGACTTTGACTGCAAGGATCGCGGCAGGAAATCGGCAGCGAGCAAAGATAAACTCCTCTTTTGCGACACAAAGGTAGTAAGCAAAATAACACGGCCCAACATCTTTTGGTTATAGCGTGGAAGGGTTTGTTTATAATATGATTTGCAGTAAAGTTGGGTTCATATTGCGGCCTGATTCTTCCGAGTTCTGAAAAAGAAGACCTGGAGAGGGCGTAAATAGAATAGAATTCAGCTTTTCTTATTATTTTGCTTCCCAAATTCCATGACTCGGGAATAATAGAAAAATATCAGGAGGACGTAACGCATGTATTGGAGAAATACATGGAGATGTATCTTGGCGAATATCCGGGCGGAAAATCGCCGCTGACTGCAAGTGATTTCCTGCATAAACACAATGATAATTACCGGGCAGAAATAAATAGTATTGCTATTCTCTCGTTCCGCAGTAATGGCTACGATAAGGCGGTTCACGATAAAATAATACAGCTGAATGAGCAGGATACGCTTCTGTTGCGTGCCAGGATAACTGAACTATCAACAGGGGTGGAATAGCCGTTTCCGGAGGCGCCCGATTACTACCAAATATTCTTGCAGGCAACATCAGGAGCGTTAACACTTTTATGCCTATCTGAAGATGGTGTCCGCTGGGGTAGTAGTAGGAGACTTACGCCCAACTATCATGTTTTGCTATCTCCTTTTTTACCCTTCTGTTATCGGGGTCTTCATTGCAACGTTTTTTTTGTTGGATATTTCATGTATGGCAATCGGGGACTACTCCCAACTATACTTTTTTTTGAACACTACGAGCAACGGGGAGGCAAATTACCTGTGTTCCCGCCTTTTTAAGCTATAAATAACATCGTTAGCAAACTTCTTTCTACATTAGTAAAAATCCGAGTCAATAACAAAAGAGATTCGTCGGAATTACTAAAAATCAAGAAAATGTTATTCAAAAAAGACAAACCTGCTGTTTCTATATCTGAGGTTAAACTACAGAAAGATTATTCGTTTATGTACGAGAATTTTGTTTTTTCA
>CAINOM010000583.1 GCA_903851455.1 uncultured Bacteroidota bacterium
ACTGGATATACGAGATAAAATGGGACGGATACCGAGCGGTGGCAGAGATCGGTAAGAAAGACACGCGGCTGTATTCGAGGAATGGGCTTTCATTCAAGGAAGACTATCCCGCCATTTTTGATGAGCTATCTAAGATCAGGAAAGAGGTAGTGCTGGATGGCGAGATCGTAGCGTTGGATAGTAACGGCAAGCCCTCGTTCCAGTTGATACAGCAGTATGCGCAGGGTGGAGAAGTTCCTATTTGCTATTATGTGTTTGATTGCCTTTCGGTAAATGGTAAGTCAATAGAAAGTAAACCATTGTTCGAAAGAAAAGAGATACTCAGGAAATTATTACCACAAAGTGACCTTGTGAAATATTGTGATCACATAGAAGAACGAGGTAAGGATTTTTTTGCGCTTGTGAAAAAGCAGGGGCTGGAGGGCATGATCGCCAAGCGGGCAGATGGCGTGTATAAAGAAGGCGCCCGCTCTGCCGACTGGCTGAAAGTGAAAAATGTGGTGATGGAAGAGGCGGTGATAGCTGGCTATACAGAGCCTGGAGGCAGCAGGAAATATTTTGGGGCGCTGGTGCTGGGCTTGTATAAGAAAGGGAAATTCATTTATATCGGGCACACAGGCACGGGCTTTACTGATAAAACATTAAAGGATCTATACGGCAAGATGCAACCGCTAAAGACCGATCAGTCACCCTTTGGCGTGAAGGTGCCGCTGAACGGAGCGGTGACATGGGTAAAGCCGAAGCTGGTATGCAACCTGAAGTACACAGAGGTGACGCAGGGCGGCACAAGAAGGCACCCGGTTTTTATGGGGTTACGAATAGATAAGACAGCTAAGGAAGTGCATGAGGAGGTGAAGGATAATGAAGGCAATGGTGAGCACGAAGATTCTAAAAAAGCTAAATCATCAATAATGGAAGCGACAAAAAGTATAGGCGGAAAGAAGCTTGCATTCACTCACCTGGATAAGGTATTCTGGCCGGATGAGGGATACACCAAGGGCGATGTGATAGACTATTACAACACCGTATACCCGCATATAATTAAGTACATGAAAGACAGGCCGGAGTCGCTGCTGAGGATGCCCAATGGGCTTGCTGATAAAGGCTTTTTTCACAAAGATGCGGGACTGAATGCGCCCGACTGGGTGAAGCATATTGCCCTGTATTCAGAGAGTGCGGACAAGGACATCAACTACATAATTTGTAATGACAAGCCTACACTCCTTTACCTGGCCAACCTGGGCTGCATAGAGATGAACCCCTGGAATTCGCGGCTGAAGAAACTGGACAATCCGGATTACCTGGTGATGGATATAGACCCATCAGAGCACAACACTTTTGAGCAGGTGATCGAGACGGCAAATGTAATAAAGGCCATACTGGACAAGGCCGGCGCAGCTTCTTTTCCCAAGACATCCGGAGCCACCGGCATACATGTGTATGTGCCACTGTCGGCGAAGTATACGTATGACCAGGCTAAGGAGTTTGCCCATGCTATAGCGGTACTGGCCCAGCACGAATTGCCGGATTTCACGAGCCTGGAGCGTTCCCTGAGTAAGCGCGGTAAGGACAATATTTATATCGACTACCTGCAAAACCGGAAGGGACAAACGCTTGCCTGTGCCTACAGCCTGCGGCCAAAGCCGGGCGCCACCGTAAGCACTCCGCTTGAATGGAGCGAAGTAAAAAAGGGCCTGCATCCATCCGATTTTACGTTCAAAAATATCATGAAGCGGATAGAGAAGAAGGGCGATCTATTTGGTGGTGTATTATTGAAGGGTATTGATATGATGAAATGCCTTAAGCGGCTTGGCGTCTAAAACCCCTGCCACCTAAAGGGAGCCAGGTATTTAGCTGACTTCTTTATTTCAACTTTTTGCTTTGATCAGGCAAATCTATTCTTGCGACATTACATGCTACTGTGCATTTTCGCTGTACTTAAAATACCTTTTCAGGTTCAACAAAGGCTTTTCGATGAGGGCGTAGGATATGGCTGCTATGCAGATCATAAGCGATACTTCTATCCAGTAGTCTACGTGCGAGTCGTGAATGGTTTTGTTTAGTGCAGGATAGGGTAGAGTAATGTTGTATAAAAAGCCGTTGACGCGATTGAAGAGCAGGCCGATATAGATGTAATGGTAGAGATAAATGCCGTAACTGATCTTGCCGATGTAGTTAAGGAAGCGGTTGCCCAGCAGGTATTTCCCCGCCCATACAGACCTGTTATTGACCACAAGTATTATCAGCCATATGGAGATGATGCTGTTGACGGTCTTCATCAGGAATAGCGCTGATGTTGGGTGATCAAAAAACTGGTAGAGCTTCCAATAGCAGTAGACGCTCACTGCAGCAACTACCATGATCTTTATCGAGGTTTCAAACTGTTTACATCGTGCTCCGTCTTGCCTCGCCCATGCGTAGAGCGCTCCTATCGCAAATGCGTCAAAGCAGTTAAAGACCATGAGCGGGCCTATACGTCCCTGGACACCGATCGCGATATACGTGCTCGCAACACCTATAGCCAGTGCACCGAAGAGCACGTATTTAATGTACTTGTCTTTTACAAAAATTATCAGCCATGGCCATACCAGGTAGAACTGCTCTTCTACCGCCAGCGTCCAGGTGTGGCTGAAACTGTTCCATGAGTTGGTGCGCCAGGAGAGTATATTGGAAGTGTAGGTAACGAAGTAAACAAAGTAGTGCCGGATATCGGGGTAGTCGATAATGAACAGGAAGAACAGCAGCAGGTAGTAGATCGGGAAGATGCGCAGGGCGCGCCTTATGAAGAAGTTCTTCACCAGGGTGAGCCGCTGATCGTCCCGGGCAGCACTCTTCGCTTATAGCAGGATGGACGTGATGAGGAAACCGCTGAGTACAAAGAAGAGATTTACTCCAAAGCCACCATCAGGGATGAGTACGTTGGTGATGAACTTTCCGGAGGGGGAGGTGTAATCGAACCAAACTCCGAAGTGCTGGATAATGACAAAAAACACAGCAAAAGCGCGAAGGGTATCGAGGCCCTTTATCTTCTCCATCCAGAGGGGGTTTCTCCAAAAGTATGAAAGGGTATTTCTAAAGTCAAGTAAAAATTAAAACGGCTGATTTTCACCAGCCGTTTTAACTATTTAACTTATTGACCTTTTAACTTCAACTTACTTTACTTCTTCGTATTCTGCATCGGCTACATTGCCTTCGTTGCCGCCGGCATGCTGCTGCTGCTGGCCATCATGCGGTGCGCCATCTGCGCCCGGTGCTGCCTGGCCTGCTTTATACATGTCTTCGCTTGCAGCCATCCATGCTTTGTTCAGTTCTTCTTCCGCTTTGTCTATACCGTCGAGGTCTTCGGATTTCTGAGCTGCTTTCAGTTTTTCAACTGCTGCATCTATTGGTCCGCGCTTGTCGGCTGGTATCTTGTCGCCGTATTCTTTCAGCTGTTTTTCTGTATTGAATACAAGGCCGTCGGCTTTGTTCAGCTTTTCTACGCGCTCACGCACTTTCTTGTCTTCAGCTTCGTTAGCCTTAGCCTCATTCTTCATGCGTTCTACTTCTTCCTTGTTCAGACCGCTGCCGGCTTCGATGCGTATGTTCTGCGATTTTCCGGTGCCTTTGTCCTTAGCGGTAACGTGCAACATGCCGTTTGCGTCGATATCAAAGATCACTTCTACCTGTGGCACTCCGCGTGGTGCGGGTGGTATGCCATCGAGTATAAAGCGGCCCAGGTTCTTGTTGTCCTTGGCCATCGGGCGCTCACCCTGCAGTACGTTGATCTCCACACTTGGCTGGCTGTCGCTGGCCGTAGAGAATGTTTCGCTCTTCTTGGTAGGGATCGTAGTGTTCGACTCGATCAGGCGTGTCATCACACCACCCATGGTTTCGATACCGAGGGACAGCGGGGTTACGTCGAGCAGGAGCACATCTTTTACATCGCCGGTGAGTACACCGCCCTGTATGGCTGCGCCTATTGCTACCACTTCATCAGGGTTTACGCCCTTGTGTGGCTTCTTGCCGAAGAATTTTTCTACTACTTCCTGTACCTTAGGGATACGTGTAGAACCACCTACGAGTATCACTTCGTCTATTTCAGCAGCAGTGATGCCGGCATCTTTCAGTGCTTTGCGGCAGGGCTCCAATGTACGCTCAACCAGCTTATCAGAAAGCTGTTCGAACTTAGCGCGGGTCATCTTCCGAACCAGGTGCTTAGGTGCGCCATCTACTGCGGTGATGTATGGGAGGTTAATTTCTGTTTCCTGTGAAGAAGACAGCTCGATCTTTGCTTTTTCAGCGGCTTCCTTCAGGCGCTGCCATGCCATAG
>CAINOM010000584.1 GCA_903851455.1 uncultured Bacteroidota bacterium
AACCCCTAAAGGGGCTTAACCTGAGGATATATCTTGATCGAAAAATATCGTTTCAACTTTGCACATAAAAAAACAGGATAGCAACCGCTATCCTGTTTTTGTCTCGATATTTACTTTTTGACCAAAATTACGCGCTCACCAACACCACCGGTGCTGCAGAACGTATTTCCTCGTTAGCCTGGTCTGCATATTTTGCAAAGTTCTTCACAAACAGCTGTGCCAGTTCGTTTGCTTTCTTATCGTAAGCTTCTTTATCAGCCCATGTATTGCGCGGCATCAGTATTTCAGCTGGTACATTTGGCACCGCGGTTGGCATCAGTATGCCAAACACCGAATGCGGCTCATAAGTAGCGTTGGTAAGTTCGCCGTTCATTGCAGCAGTGATCATAGCACGGGTATAGCTAAGTTTCATGCGGCTACCTACGCCATAAGAACCGCCACTCCAGCCTGTATTGATCAGCCATACGTTTATGTCTTTGTTGTCGTCCAGTTTCTTGCCCAGCAGCTCCGCATACTTTGTAGGATGCAAGGGCAGGAATACGCGCCCGAAGCAAGCCGAGAAAGTAGTCTGCGGCTCGGTAACACCAACTTCGGTGCCGGCAACTTTAGCCGTATAACCGCTGATGAAGTGGTACATAGCCTGCGCCTTAGTGAGCTTGGATATGGGAGGTAAAATGCCAAATGCATCACACGTCAGGAAGAATATATTCTTAGGCTGCCCTCCGTAGGAAGGCTCTTTCGAATTTGCGATAAAATCTATCGGGTAAGCCGCACGGGTGTTCTCCGTAATGCTCGCATCCGAGTAATCGACTGTTTGCGTGCCCGGGTAGAACTTGATGTTCTCCAGCAATGCTCCTGGTTTGATCGCAGCATATATTTCCGGCTCTTTTTCAGCGCTCAGGTCTATACATTTTGCATAGCAGCCGCCTTCAAAGTTGAATACAGTCTTATCAGCCCATCCGTGCTCGTCGTCACCTATCAGCGCGCGGTTAGGGTCGGCACTAAGTGTGGTTTTGCCGGTGCCGCTCAGTCCGAAGAACAGGGCTACGTCGCCATCCTTTCCTTCGTTAGCAGAGCAATGCATGCTCAGCACTTTATGGTCATGTGGCAATATAAAGTTCAGTACACCAAAGATGCCCTTCTTCATTTCGCCGGTATAAGCCGAACCACCGATCAGGATGATCTTACGGGTAAAGTTAACTATGGTAAAATTTGCCTGGCGGGTACCATCTACTGCCGGATCGGCCTGGAAGCCCGGAGCCTGCAATATGAGCCAGTCATGCTTTTGTGTTTCTATCTCGGTAGTAGTCGGGCGCAGGAAAAGGTCGTTGCAAAACAGGTTAGCCCAGGGTGTTTCATTTACCACCAGCACATTCAGACGGTAAGCAGGGTCGGCACATGCGTATGAGTCGCGGACCCACACCTCTTTGCCAGCCATGTATGCGCATACCTTCGTATACAGCTTGTCAAAAGTATCCGGAGCCATCGGAATATTCACATCGCCCCAATCCGCACTATTTTCCGTTATCGCGTCCTTTACAGTGAACTTGTCTTTAGGAGACCTGCCGGTAAATTTTCCCGTATTCACACAAAGCGCACCGGTATCATTCAGCACTCCCTGCCCGAGGGCCAGGGTCTTAGTCACAAGGTCTTGCGGTGAAAGGTTCCAGTGCGCAGTACCCACATTAATGCCCAGCTCAGACAAATTTACTGAGGGATTCTTTTTGCCAAATTCTTGCATACGTTATCTTTTTATGAAATAAAATATTAGGCGGCAAAAATAATACTAAAAGCTGTAATTGGGAGGTTATTTTTCTCCACATATGTGAGGTATGCACTCACTTTCAGCATGTATGAAATGAAACTACTTGAGAAAAATACAGATACGGGTGAAATTAGTATGAACTATTGTTCGTACAGCGACCAGTCTTTTTGGATGAAATAAAGTAAAGGGGATATTACCAGTCACTGTGGCGGTGACGGTGGTGCCAGTTGTAGTGTTTACGGTGCACATAGTATGTCTTGCGGTTCCCGTAGCGCGTCCAGCGCTCTTTGAAGCAACTGCTTAAGTTAACCAACAATAATAACAGAGCAATTAATCGGAGTATCTTATATTTCATAACAAGCTAAGTTCAAAAGTATTGAATCTTAATGAAGATGTCAAAATAAATCATTCTATATGGCGCAGTTATTTTTCTTTTTTTCAAGGCGTAAAATCTGCGAATAGCGGACTATTTAAAGACTTTTACAACGTAGAAAAAATGGAAAAGAACAAGTCAGATGGCATGATCTATTTTGACATCTTCATTTTAATACTTCGGCTAATATCGGGCTTTTTTTTTTCTTTTTATAGTTCTGAGGCATATTTTCGCTGGTGGCGGGAATGGGTCATGCCACGGAAACCGCGTCTGCCGGCCCTTCAGCTATTTTTGCCGAGGGCTTTAATTTCATCAGTTCCGCCGTGATCACGCACCAGACAAGAATACAGGGAACCGCCTTTATCTTATAAGGATAAATAAATTGCTTTTTTACCGCCATGGGAAAAATATCGGTCGTTCCAAGGCAGGTAAACACAAAAACCAGCCAAATCAGTGCGGAACGCCATTTTGCCTGCGGCATAGCAAAATACCAGATCGCAACGCCTGCCACGGCAATAATGAATGTGGACGACTCGGCTTTATGATTGAAAATGATCACCCACACAAGCATAGACGCCAATATGAGGAGTTTGAACACCTCGTTGCCGTATAACCTGAAACGAACAAAAGGCAGAAGGAATAAAACCAGCCCGATCGCGGTCACATACATTTTTACGTTCTCGATGCCAAACCAGCTATACAGCCAGCCGGCGACTGAAATTCCACGTGCTGCTGCGGCATCTGCTATCATCAGGTTCGCCCAGTTCTGGTACTGCCAGGCGAGGGTGTGCGGCGATGTAACCAACAATGGAAGGGCAGCGAAAATTACGGTCCATAGTATGGAGGAAAAGATAAACTTCAGCTTGTCCGGGTAAAAAAGGAACAGGCAGAAACCGATCGCGCCATACACTTTAATATACATGGCCAGCACCAGCCATAAAGTAGCCAGAACGGTTTTCCGTTGCTCCATGCAGCCATATGCCGCTATGATCAGGCCGCACATCAGGCCGTTGCTCTGGTTATTCTGCAGGCAGGTAAGCAGCTCCAGGGCAATGAACCACAATATGAGGCATTGTTTTCTGACACTGAATGGCAGCATACGGATGGCAAAAAATACCGTAATGGCATTCAGCACATTCCAGATGGAAAGGCCGATAACATCAGGCAGATACGCCAGGCTACCCATAAACAACGCAAATGTGGGGCTGTACTTATAGAAATCCCAATGCTCTGCGGGATACAGGCCGTATAGATCCGACCCATGGATAAGATGAAAATAAGAGTATTTAAAAATGACGTAGTTATTGTACTCGGTCAACTGGCGGCCTATGAACTGGTTCATATATTCCGGCTTGTTCATAATGTCGGCAGGAAACACCTTGGGTAAATGAAACTCATGTGTGCCCAACAGTATGCCCTGTACCGATGCGATAATTGCCGCCACAACAAATACCACCAGGAGCGTGCCCGGTTTGAGAAGTATAGCCCTTATTTTCTGCAGCATTGAATTGATATAACAGGCTAAAAGTACAGTTATACCTTTATTCAACCAACAACTGGCAGATGAGTTTGCGAGAGATCGCGGCTGGCCTTTTTTATTGTCATTAATTCCAGCCACACAACGCACCACACAACGATGCAGGGTATCGCCTTTATGGTGTAAGGAACAAAGAAATTATGGATCACGGCGGGTGGAAAGATATCGGTTGGCGAGAGACAGGTAAAAATAAAAACAAGGAAAACGAGGATCTTGCGCCACTTTTTTACCTGGATATCTGCCTGGTACCCTAAAAAGTACCAGATCCCTACTCCGGTAACGGCTATCACATAGGTGGACGATTCTGCCTTATGATTGAATATGATCACCCAGATAAGCATGGACGCCAGCATCAGTAATTTATAAGAATAGTCTTTATAAAGTTGCCAACGGACGAAGGGCAAAAGGAATAAAACGATCCCAATAATGCTGACAAAGGGCTTACCCGAACTAATACCGAACCAGCTGTGCAACCAGCCCATCACAGACAATCCATAGGATGCGGACTGGTCTTCCTTCATCATCGCCATCCACTTCTGATATTGCCAGGCGAGCGTGTGGACCGGCATGACCAGCAGCGGCAGGTCCAGGAATACCAGCGTCCATATGGCAGCATAAAGGCAGAATTTTATCTTATCGGGATAGAAAAGGAACAAACAAAAACCGACAGCACCATACACTTTTATGAATGTAGCTGCTACGATCCATAATGCGGCCAGCCCGGCTTTTTTGCGTTCCATACATGCAAATGCGGCGACCAGCAGGCCGGCCATAAGGCCGTTGCTCTGCGCGTTCTGCATGGACGTAAGCAATTCCAGCAATACAAACCATAAAAGCATGCTCATCTGCGATCTACCGAGCGGCAGCATCCTTATCGCAATAAATAAAGCTAGTGCATTCAGCAAATTCCAGATGCCTAAACCAATTACGTCAGGCAGGCGGGCGAAAAGTCCCATTATCAAAGCAAATGTCGGGCTGTATTTATACAGGTCCCACTGCTCGGCAGGGAATAGCCCATAGATGTTTTTCCCCGCGACGAGGTGAAAATACGACTGTCTGAAAATGACATAGTTATTGTAATCTGTATAAGTGTTTCCTTCGGAAGAATTATGAGTACCAACGAGCACCAATTGTACACTGGCGACGATCGCGAGCAGTATATAGACCGCTAGCAGCGTGCGGTGACAAAGAAGAACATCACGAAAACGAAGCTTTTTTGCAAGGGGTATCTGCATTATAGAAACTTAAAGAAAAGTTGGCAACCTACAATCAGCGAAACATTTCTAATGTTAACCCTAATTGTAAATTGC
>CAINOM010000585.1 GCA_903851455.1 uncultured Bacteroidota bacterium
TCTATGGTATTCGGTTACCTGACCAATGAGCAATGCAAGGTGTGGTATGACTCGGTGAGCCTGTGGCAGAACGATATAGAGCTGCATCCATCCAACCCGGTATCTTACTTCTACCTGGGCCAGGAATATTATTCACGATATGAAAAGGCCGTGACGCCAGGAGATCAGAAGAGATACGAGGATTCTGCGCAGCGTTACTTTATGGCGTCGATAGAGCGGAAGCCTGATTATATCAACCCGATCATCTGCCTGGCAGAGCTGCAGCGCAGCACCGGCCAGATAGATGCGGCAAAGTCCACTTACTTCCAGGCCATGGCAATAAATGCGACCCATACATCGAACAAGGTGCAGAATAAGGACGAAAGTGTGATGCTGGGACTGGGCGTTATCTACGCCATTAAAAAGCAATATGATTCGGCGGATTATTGTTTTAAAGAAGCACTGAAGCTGAAGGCTTACTTTCCCGAAGCATATAGTAACTACGCAAACTTCCTGGACATAACCGGCAAGCAGGATTCTTCACTGAAGTATTATGCAATCGCCATACAGCAGAATCCCGATGCAGTGATCCCCTACCTGAACCGGGCCAGGATACTGATGATACAGGGCCACCCGGACGTTGCGCTGAAAGACTACAACACAGTGTTGCAGTTGGAGCCGGGCAGGGCAGATGCCTACTACCTAAGGTCGAAATGCTACAGTGCCATGGGCAAGAAGCCGCAGGCCCTGCAGGATGTGGAAAAAGCAAAGTCGCTGGGATTTCCGAACATAGATCCGGCTTATTATCAGTCGCTGAAGTAAGGTTAGGGTGCCTGGGCTGTCCGGTTCTATGGGCCTAGACAGAAATAACGTTTTAAAAGAACACACCCCTAACCCCTCTCCAGAGGGGAAGTGCAGCGTAGTCGCGTGTTAACCACCCCCCGCTTGAAAACACTGGATGGCTATGTTTTCAAGCTGCCCCTCCTAAAAACGGGAGGGGAGGTGTCGCGCCCCTCATTTTGGTGACTTTATTGGTCTGTTTGTTTTTCTCCTAACGAAAACCGGAGACGGCTGAAGCGGAGCGCCATCAGGTACATAAAGGAGGGCATGAGCTGCATGAGGACGCGGTCCATGGAGGTGTGCACATGCCAGTCGATGCTCTTGGGGGTAAGGAGGTAGACGATACAGTAACCGACTATACAACAGAGCAGCGCCACAATGTTGCGCGAGGGCCATCTCCGTTCGGCTATACAGAATATGAAGTACGCAATGAGGCCTATTTTCAGGGGTATGTAGAAATGGTTGAAGTTGTAGGTGAGGTATTCCCAGACTATTGCGTACCGGGAACTATCTGTGAGCATTTCCCGGGTTTTGGGTCCCTGGCCGGAGATGAGGTCATTGGCAGGGGCCTGGATCTTGAAAATGATGAGTGTGATAGCCGGTAAGGCAATGCCTGCCAGGAAGTACTTCCAGCGACCGCCGCCGAAAAGGGTCCGGATATTGAATAGGATAAAGATGGCAGCCAGCATAAGGCCCTCGTTCTTCACCCAGCCAAAGCAACCGATCAATGCTGCGGCAACCAGGATGGCGCCGGGCTTTTTCTTCGCCTCTTCGATACAGATAAACGCACAAAGGAAGAAGAGGGCAAGCGGCACATCGGCATACTGGCCAAGGCCGCGCTCCAGGTAAAAGTCGTCGGTGATGATGAGGAAGAACGCCAGGGCGGCTATAGGGAGGTTTTTGCGGTATAACGCTACGTATATGCTTACTGGCACCAGCAACTGAATGGCATAACCCAGGGCATAAGGCACCACAAAATTGTCGCAACCGGTGAGCCTGCGCAGAAAGGCGATGGATGCAGAGAGATAAAGCGGGTAGTCGGCATGCAACTCAGGATTCAGGGAAAAGAGGTATTTCCGATAGGCGGGATCCTGCAGGAATTTGGCATGATAGTTCCAGATGGTCCAGGAGTCCCAGTAGCCGTATTGCGGGGCTATGTAGTAGCTCTTGTTGGTGATAATGATGACACCGACAGTGAGTATGGCGTAAGACCAGGCGACTTGGGTTTTGCTGAGGCTGGTGGTTTCTGCTACAGCCACATACGTTCCTAACCACCTATAACTGAAGTATCCAAAAGCGACGACCAGCAATACCGGAACAATGAACGGCAGGCCCACCAGCAGCGACAAGTAGTAGACCATGCTGGCAAAGCCCGGCAACAGTGGCAACCATATGATATTCAGCAGGTTTCTTTGCATGGGCTACAGGTGGTGTATAAGCAGGTATCTGTATTTATCATCTTTATTTTCCCAGATAACGGATGAATGCGCGATCATTGTATCGATACCGGCGTCTTTTGCATCAATGGAAGTGAGCAATAGCGTAGTGTCCCTTTCACTGGTCGGGAGGACGAGCTTTACCGGGGTGAGATAGTAACTGACATACTCCGGGAACAGGTCGGAGCCGGGAACTGTGCATTTGAAAACCAGGTGCGAACCAAATGATAAGTACTTGTCTGTGCCTTTCAGTGCCTTTTGGACACGGTCGGCATCGGTAGGTTCTGCAAATTTTACCGTATAGCTATAGGCTGCTACGGTAACGGACAATGCAAGAAGTAAGTAGACTACCCAGCCTTTCATTTGTGCAAAATACAATAATAAGGACAAACCGTTAACACGGGCACTCACTTATGGTTTAACTGACCATGATAAACAACTGTTGACCAGCATGTTAATGTTGTTTTTATAGAAATTTGAGCGGGAAATAATTGTTAAAAATGCATTCGAGGCGGAAAAAACTTCGGCATTTTGAGGTTTAAAACCTATCTTTGCCCCTCGACCTATCCGAACTATTTCTTAATATTAAAAAAAACATTTTCTACCATGTCAGTATTAAATCTTCACCCACAGTTATTGATGGGTATGCCTAATGCGGGTGAGTTGGTCATTACGTTATTGATCATTGTTGTGTTGTTTGGCAGCAAAAAGATACCAGAACTGGCAAAAGGACTTGGTAAAGGCATTCGTGAGTTTAACGATGCCAAGGATGGAATTAAGAGCGAAATAGAGAGCGGAATGAAGGACAAGGAAAAGATCCAGTCTCCGAACACCACAAGTACACCATCCGGCAACGCCTGATCACGCGCACCGCTACCCTCATTACTGGTTATTTAATTTCACTTGTTACTTAAAGGCTTTTTCCCTCGCAGGGGATGTATGCTCTAAAGTAGAAAAAAACGAGACAATGCTGTTCAAACAAATTTTGCCCGCTTTTTTACTTACTGTTTGCGCTACCCAGCTGCATGCCCAGGCCCGTTATGATACCATCATTACAGAGTCTGGCCGCATGATCGTAAGGCCCGCAAGCCGCATACTGGCAGTGAACCTGCCTGCAGAATCTGATAATAAGGCCACGACAACGGTTTATACCGCGCCACAAAAACCACTGCCACCTGCCAAAAAGCAGGCCGAGGTAGCTAAGACGGCTGAAAGCAAGAAAACAGAAAGCAAAGTAGCTGAGAATAGGGCTGCCCAGAAAACTGCTGAGGTTAAGAAAACACCGGAAAGTAAAGTGATTGCGAGCGCAATGGACAAGAAAGCCGGATACAATCATGTGCCTCTTGCCGGTGAAAAAGCTTACTTCGGGGATAAGAATGAGTATGTGAACGATTTTGTGCGTAAATACCTGGAACTGCATAATAAGACACTTGGCAATGTACAGAGCAGCGGCGACCATTCGTTCTCGGTAATAGATAATGTACTGGAGAAGAAAAACATGCCGAAGGAGCTGAAATACCTCGCGGTAATAGAATCAGCCTTAAATCATAATGCCGTATCAAGGGCTGGCGCCGTAGGACCATGGCAGCTTATGGAAACCACTGCGCGCGGACTGGGCTTAAAGGTATCCCGCCACAATGACGACCGCCGCGACCTCTACAAATCAACGACTGCAGCAACCAAGTACCTGGAACTTCTATACAGCCAGCTGAATGACTGGTTGCTGGTGATCGCAGCTTATAACAGCGGCCCGGTGCCTGTGCAGCGTGCCATAGAGCGCACCGGCAGCCACAACTTCTGGGATATAAAGGAATTCCTGCCCCGCGAAACACAGGGTCACGTACTGGCTTTTATAGCTACTGCAAGCATTTTCGAGAACCTCAGCAAGTTCATCAACCTGGGCAGCATACCTGTTGACTTTAAGTTTGGCAAGGAAGAAGAGCTTGCAGGGCTTAAGGATGCTGCTGGTAAGCCATTACCTGTTGCCACAGCGCCTAATCTCGGTTCACCTGCAGCAACAACAACTCCTGCGGCATCTGCACCCGGCGTGACCGTTGTGAAAAAGCAGCAGTTTACTGAAGAAGAGCTGAAGAATATGGCTATAGTGCGCATCACCAAGCCTTTGCACCTGGAATATACCGCAGAGCAATTGGGCATAGACAAGAAGCTCCTGAGCCGCTGGAACACGGATTACGAACTGTTCACTTACAATGCTTACCCTACTCCATACTACAACCTGCGCATCCCTAAGGATAAGCTGGACCTTTTCCTTCAAAAGAAAGAGTTTCTTACCAAGAAGTCTACCGAGATATTTGCAGGTTTGAAGTAAGAAAATGTGGGTAACGAGGCTATTTTTAGAAGCCGTTATTTTATTTTTTATTTTTAATTTTTTATTTTACCTTTGCAGTCCTTAAAAAAAGAATTGAATGGCAAACCATAAAGCAACCAAAAAAGATGTCCGCCAAAGTGAAAAGCGTCGTGAGCGTAACCGTTACTATGGGAAAACCACGCGTAATGCTATCCGCACACTGCTGGCAACAACTGATAAAACAGAAGCACAGGCAAACCTTAGCAAAGTAGTATCTATGATAGATAAGCTGGCTAAGCGCAATATCATTCATAAAAACAAGGCTGGCAACGTTAAGTCCGGCATTGTGAAGAGGGTTAATGCTTTAGCATAATATCCTTCTCTTATACTTTTTCAAGCCCTCCGCGTTGCGGGGGGCTTGTTGTTTTGTACGCACCTCTCCCCTTAATTGTTAAAAAAAATTTAAAACAGCTAGTTGTATTTTTATTTACGAATTAATTCGTAGATTTGTGTACGAATTAATTCGTAGAAAGAAATGAACATAAAACCGACAGATAGCGAACTGGAGATATTAAACATACTCTGGACCAAAGGCCCAAGTACTGTGCGTGAAGTGCACGAAGTGCTGGAAAAGAATAAAGACGCGGGTTATACCACTACGCTAAAGCTTATGCAGATCATGCATGACAAGGGACTGCTGAAAAGGGACGTGACCAATAAGAGCCATGTATACACAGCCGATGTATCGCAGGAAAAGACGCAGGGCCAGCTTGTGCAGCGGATGATAGATAATGTGTTCAACGGATCTGCGTCTCAACTGGTGATGCAGGCGCTGGGTAGCTACAAGCCGAACACTGAAGCTGTTATTGTTGATGACACAGGAAAAGTTTTAAGAAGAGTTAACAACTACGAATATCTTAATTTCAATTTTGGTCCGACACTTTTAAGCTGGATTGAATCGAAACATCCGAACACTTATGCAAAGATTCTTGAGGCAGA
>CAINOM010000586.1 GCA_903851455.1 uncultured Bacteroidota bacterium
AAGATATGCTTATTGAGCGGAAGGTCTATGAGTCCGCCAACTTTACCGCTGGCTATGGCAGAAACGGAAGCACTTGTAAAATTGAGCGGCGGGGCAAAATGCATAGTGCTCATGCCTATCCCGGCTTCAGGACCATAACCCAACTGGGCATGCGCGGATGGTGCGCCGAGCAATAATGCTATTAGTAATAGGCGGAAGTATCGCATACGGCCCAAAGGTAGGCAAGTATTACCGATCAGCCCTGAAGGGGCGAAATCTGCCAGCGCAGGGTGCAGCCCTGCGATACTATTGTACGCCGCGGGTCTACAAATTCTAGTCCCAAACATAGCGCTCGTCATATTCCACATCATATTTTTTCAGAAACAAACGGTATTCATCCTGAAAAGTGTTTGTGCTATGATGCAACTTTTGATTAGCGATGTAAGCAATGACGGTTTTGATCTCGGAAGGATTTACTGAAAAAGCACCATAACCGTCCTGCCAATAAAAATTCTTCAGTGTATCATGTTTGGTTTTCATCCATTTTGACGAGTGCGACTTTATCTCTTCCAGCAGTTTCATCAATGCGATCTTCTTTGAAAGCATGCAAAGTATGTGAATATGGTCCGTGTAACCTCCTACTGTTATTGGAGGACAGTCCAGGCTCTTGCAAATATTACCCAGGTAGTTGTACAATTCATCTTCGTACGCCGGCAGTATAGTGGGTTCGCGATATTTGGTGCTAAACACAAGGTGCACATAATTTTTTACAAGCGACTGTCCCATAGAGCGGCAGTGATTAATTTATTCGGGAGTATCGATGGGCTGTCACCCATCGTTGACAGATTACGCCCCTTCAGGGCTTGCCGTGTACTGTGAGTGAGATCTTTTAGTATTATTCTCTCCATAAAGCCTACTTCTTCTTATTCCTCCTCTCCTCTCTTTCCTTTTCCTTTCGCTTCTGCTCCTTCTTCTCCTCTTTCGCTTCTTTCTTAGTGATCACTTTTCCATTCTTATCATGGTACACCTTTTTCTTTACTGCGGTGAAAGCATATCCGAGTGTGAACCGTATATCCTGGTTGTAGGTTCCATGCTTGGTATCGATTGTCGGGTTCTTTTTATCGCCCATCGGCGTCATATTATTAAATCCCTGCGAATAGGTGCCACGCACATACAGGCCATGTATGATCTGTATCATCAGCCAGCCCTGCGCGCCATAGTCCCACCGGTTGATGTCATCGGCCGCGCCATTGCCTATACGCATATCGCGGGAGCTTGGCAATGTGCCGGTGAGTCTTACGATACCATCCTGGTTAATATCCATATATGGCCCTGCGCCGATAAAGAAGTGACTATTGTCCGGACCGATCTGGTACTCCAGGCTCAGCGGAATTTGAAAGGTATTCATCCCCTCAAACAGGTTCTGACCCCTGTATGGACAGGTGTACCCGTTGCGCACAAAGAAAACACCGGGCAGCAGCGAAAAATGTTTGCTGAGCGCAAAGTTGAGGTTGGCGCCAAGAGCATACGCGTTCTTGCCCGTGCGGAGATGTCCGTCGGTGGTACCGGTGTAGTTGCAAATATTGTAACCTGCCTCAGGTGCCAGCAATACCTGCGCAGATGCAGAAGTTGCGTTTAAAAAAAGCCCGGCAAATAATAAATAAATTGGTTTCATAACTAGTTGACTAAAATAAGTGCACTCAAATATAATACATATTTTATGCCTGCCTGTCTGTAAGTAAATTATGAATGTCGCGGGTTTGTTCGTTGCCATATTGCCTGGTGTCAATGGAGCCTATCCATCGCACCTGTTTTATGGCATTGGTCAGGAATACCTCATCGGCACTTAAAAGCTCTTCGATCCAAAGGCGTTTTATTCCGGCCCCTGTTACTTCGATAACATGCCGCCTCATCACGCCTGCTACACAACCGTCGTCAAGCGGTGGTGTGTACACTTTCTTTTTCTTTATCCAAAAGATATTAGCAATAGTACTTTCAATAACATTCCCCGCCGTGTTGCAGATAAGGGCATCGTTCCACTTATTAGCCATAGCCTGTTGCGCAGCTACGGCATAGATCAGAGCGTTGCAGGATTTTAAGTTGCTGAGCGTATCTATGCTTTTTGCAACGCCTGTAGCTATGCCTGCTACCAGCCCGTTCTCATTAAGCTGAAGCGTGCTCTCATCCAGCGGGAAGCATTCTATCAAGAAGCCGGGCTTGTGGCTATCCCGGTCATAGAGGCCGCCACCCCCTGCAAACAATTGCACGCGCACACGGCAGCGTTTTTCAAGTTTATTTTTCTTTACAGTTTGGAGTACTTCTTTTTCCAGGTATTCCGGCGTCATCAGGGCGGGCAATTCAAAATGCAAGGTTGCGGCTCCTGCAAACAGCCGCTCCCAGTGGTAATGCCCCAGCCTGATGACGCCATCCTGCACCAACATGGTTTCAAACAGTCCATATCCATACCGGAATGCGCCATTATCTACCGGCAATGCGACGCTGGTAGTTTCTGTTATCTTTCCGTTCAGGTTGATGTATTTCAAGATGATGCTAAGGTAAAATAGTTGCAGGGATTTGAGACAATGAAATAGTTTGACCATTGGTTTTCGTGCTCCTACATACCAGCTAACCCAGACCATTTGTTCATTTTTTCGTATATTTACAGTGCTTAACGTATCTAAATGCTTAGAGAAATCGTCACTACCACGGGGTCCTCATATACTTTGCAGTTTCCCAAAGAAATGCTTGGAAAAACCGTGGAGATCATAGCGTTTGAATTAAATGAAACGCATAGCGAGCCCATAAATAAAGAGAGTAAAGAACTTAGAATAAAAGCAATAGAAGAGATCACAAAAAACTCCCTCATTGACCTAAGCAAATTTAAGTTTAACAGAAACGACGCAAATAATTACGATGGCTAATCCTACCGCTGTAGACTCAAACGTCTTAATTTATTTGCATGATAAATTCGATACCAGGAAAAGAACAATTGCCGAGAATATTCTTGCTGACGCCCCAAAGATCTCATCACAGGTAGTATCGGAATATATAAACGTAACACGCAGACTGCTTGACTTGCCCAAACCCACCATCTTAAGGCAATGTGCTGCATTGTTTGAACACTGTGAGCTCATTATTGTCAATCCGAATACGCTTGTTGCGGCAGCAAACTTGATAGACAAACATGGGTTTCAGATATTTGACTCAATCATTGTTGCAGCAGCTTTGGAAGCAAACTGCTCAGTTTTGTACTCTGAAGATATGCAGAACGGTTTTACAATCAACAATATGACGATCGTCAACCCATTCTTATAAATCCATCCTGCGACTGCATGGCGTCCGAACAGCTCATAATATCTTTCCGCTTAAATTGATGTAGTTCAAGATGGTGCTAAAGGTAAAATAGTTTGATGTATGAATAGGAAAGTGGGAGTGGAATTGTATTTTTAATTGGCGATGATGGGATGTAAATAAATCCGTCGAGGCTTTCTGAAAATAAACCTATAGATTGATTTATGAAAATTGTTCGTACCTTTACTGATGTTAAGATAGCTGATAGTCAGCTATGGACTGTTGTATACGATAAAGAGGATACGGATGAATTCAACAGACTATTTGATCTTTGGAACGATGAGGAATATTTGAGATCATTTTTTAAAGAGCATATCAGCGATCTGAAAAGTGATTTTTGGGGTAAAATGTCAATCAAAGATGCTGTTTTTAAAGCATTGAATGAAGCAGAGATTTTTGAGGACATGTTATTAGAAATAGGGCATGGGCGGACATGGAAAGGAAAAACCAATGTAAAGCAATTTTTCCAACCACTCAATAATCTGGAATACAATGATAAAGTATATCAAAAGAAGAAAGCGAAGCCGGAAAGTAAATTACCATTTTTACGGTTGTACGCCATTCGACTTGCTGATGACAGTTTCATAGTAACCGGTGGTGCAATAAAGCTTACGGACAAGATGAATGGTAAGAAACATCTTGAAAAGGAGTTAGCTAAGTTGGAACAAGTAAAGCAATATTTAAAGAACAACGGTATTTTATATTTTGAAGATCTAATCTCTGTTTAGTATGTCTGAAATAAGAAAAAAGTTAGGTGAGCTAAGCAAGGGCGAAAGCAGTGCGTGGGCCGAAAAAGCCCAGTGGCGGCGTGAGAACCGTGCCTGGCTGAAAAAATCGCATGCCATTGCCTTTGAAGTGCTGGAAGCGCTGGACGAGAAGAAGCTCACACAGAAAAAGCTGGCTGCATTAATGAATGTAACGCCTCAATATGTAAACAATATTGTAAAGGGCAGTGAAAACCTGACACTTGAGACTATCGCAAAACTTGAAAAAGCATTGGGAATCGAGTTAATGACGATTGTAAAATTTGAAAGGAAAGTAGCCGCTTTACCAAGGCAAGCTGTAAAGGCATCTGTGGGCAAAACGACGAATAAAAAGGCTGCTTAAGTTTAATTAACGTGGCTGAGTCCCGCGAAGACGGGACTCGGGGGTAATGACAAATAAAATCAAGCAATAAAAGCGATGAGAAATAATTATGTACGTGTAGTTTTCTCGCTTTTTTCCTGTGCTTGTTAATCAGTTGCGCGAATAAAAATGTGGTTGAAAAAAAGGCTACATTTTTAAGAATAATCAATCTGATAAAGGAAAATCAAACAGATTCACTGAAAAATTATTTTGCGCTTCAATTTGACGACGATTCGTTGTCCTTTTTGTCTAACCTTAGATTAGCTGATTCATTAGTAAGTAAAAGCAGTTCACAGATAAACCTCGACAGTATAAGATGTATTGATAGCACTTTAATTTTACCGGAAAAAATATACATCTACTATTATTCGCTAAATTTTTTCAGAAGCAAAGAACACTTAGGCGTTATAAAAATTGGATTTTATAGCAATGTAAATAACCGACCGACACTCTTATTGACAGACTTGGAACCAAAAGTAGATGATAAATTAGTGGAACGTATCAATAGCGACGTGGCAAGAATTACCGATTCGATGCTTTCAATGGATTCTAGTGAATTAAAAGCAAATAAAAAGGGTAGTAGATCGCAAAAGCGATAAGCGACAATTTCTGTCGCGCCAAGTTCATACCATATACAGCATGACTTAAACCCCAATTTCCCTCCTTTTTCCAATTCCCCCACTCAAAGTTGTATTTTTGCGGCAAAGTATAATATATGAAGTTTGAAAAACCTGTTCCGGTGCAATGGATCGCTGAGTTTACAGGAGCAAAGCTCACCGGCAACAAAGACCAGGAAGCCACGGGTATTAATGAGATACACAAGGTAACAGCAGGGGATATTTCCTTTGTAGATTATGAGAAGTATTACAATGCCTGTCTCACCTCCGCAGCTACCGTCATCATCATCAACAAAGAAGTGGCCTGCCCCGATGGCAAAACACTGCTGGTGACCGATGAACCTTTCAACGCCTATGTGAAGCTGGTAAAACACTTCCGCCCGTTCGAGCCTGCCAGCAAAATGATCAGTGATACTGCGGTAATAGGAGAAGGCACGCATCTGCAACCTGGGGTTTTTGTAGGCAACCATGTACGCATAGGCAGCAACTGTCTCATTCATCCAAACGTGACCATCTACGATCACTGTGTGATAGGCGATAACGTCATTATCCACGCAGGCTGTGTTCTGGGTGCAGATGCATTCTACTACAAGCGTCGAAAGAATGAAGAGGTGCAATACAACAAAATGGACAGCTGCGGCCGCGTGGTGATAGAAGATGATGTGGAGATAGGCGCAGGCACTACTATAGATAAGGGCGTTAGCGGGGATACGATCATAGGTCGTGGTACCAAGCTGGACAATCACATACACATAGGCCATGGTGCGGTGATCGGCAAGAACTGCCTGTTCGCCGCCCAGGTGGGCATAGGCGGTAAGGCCATTATAGAAGATGAGGTAATACTGTGGGGCCAGGTGGGAGTGAGCAAGGACCTGACCATAGGCAAGGGCGCAGTGGTGCTGGCACAAAGTGGCGTACCTGCGAGCCTGGAAGGTGGTAAAACTTATTTCGGTTCTCCGGTGGTGGATGCGAAGACGAAGATGCGTGAGCTGGCGTGGATAAAGCGCATACCGGAGATGTGGGAACGGCTGAAAACCCACGGAGAGTAATATTGAACCGCAAAGGCGGTAAGGCGCGAAGGTCTTTCTGCAAATAAAGACGAACCAAAAATCACTGCGTTGGTATCAATAAACATAGACGATAACATACTGCTTCGCTCCTTTGAAGTGGGCGACGCACAGGAGCTGTTTGATACCATAAACGCTTCCCGCAGTCACCTGCACCCCTGGCTCGACTGGGTAGATAAAACCGTTAAGCCCGAGCATTCCCTGGAATTCATACAGCGCTCCCAACAAAAGGCACACAACCAGGAAGGGCTGGACCTGTGCATTGTGTGCGATAACAAAATAATCGGCGGCATAGGTCTCCACCATTGGGAGCAGCAACTGAAGCGAGCCGAAATAGGCTACTGGATCAGCGAAGGGCACGAGGGCAAGGGCATTATGAGCAAGAGCCTCTCAGGCTTTGTTGGCTTCCTCTTCGACAAACTAGGGCTCAACAAAATAGAAATTCATTTCGTTAGCGCCAACGCCCGCAGCGCCCGCATAGCAAAACGTCTTGGGTTTAAAATAGAGGGCATCATCCGGCAAAGTGTACTCCGCAACGGCATGCTGGAAGATGTAGTAGTAGCCGGACTATTGAAAAGCGAACGAACAATGCAGTAGCTAAAAGCCTTTGCGAAGAAATACCCAATACCAAAAAATCCCGCGCCTTAGCGCCTCCGCGGTTAAACAAACAACATTACCGGAACAGCTTCTCAATAGCGAGTATCAGCTCTGTAGACTGCAGGAATGTCGGCGGGTTCTGCTGCGCAAAGTTCCCATCTTCATCAATAAGAAAGTAGGCAGGTAGCGATGTTACTCCGTAAAGCTGTACCTCCGATGCATTCCATCCGCCCTCGGCATGCGTGAAGAGGCCATCCAT
>CAINOM010000587.1 GCA_903851455.1 uncultured Bacteroidota bacterium
ATACTTGTGTGCCACGAGTCCATCGCCCAGGTTCTTATCATATTGCGGGGTCAGCTCCAGGTAGAGGCATTCGTAATTGATATGCCAGATGCGGGTCTGCAACTGCAGGAAAGGCATGTTGGACGAATTGTCTGTAAGGAAAAGGCTGCTGATACCATCGCCGAGGAAATGCTTACCTGACCCGAATGATACATTGAGGTGGTTCTTTACCGCATCAAAATTTACATAACCACTGGCCTGCAGATAGTCGTAACGGCCGGTGGCGCCAGTGGCAATGCCCGGCTGGAGGAAGTAATCTGCGCCGGGTACGAACTGGTATGGGCCATTTGGGCCATTATTGTTACTGGTCTTACTGACATTTGTATAGAGGAAATAGGGGTACTGTTCCTGGTTATCGACTACGGAAGTGTAGAAGCCGACTTTCTTGCCTATCCAGCCACGCAGCTCTGCACCCTGGCTGTTTGTGGTGAGCTTGTGAGACACACCGGCTGGTTGCGGCGTATTCTGCTGATACATGCCTATTCCACTGAGGACAGGATTGACAACAACGAAAAAGTCCTTGGTTTTTACATACGCAAAGTCATATTGCCGGGTATAGAAGGTATTGAACCAGGAATGCTTTGATTTGATGGCGCCGTTCTCGCCGGCCGTCCATTCACCGCTTTCAGAGATCATCTGCTCTATATTGTACCAATCTATTTTAGAGATGTTCTTCGTAGCCTGCGTGTCGCCGGTTTTCGATGGTACGAGGGATTCAAGGAAATAAACCGCGTTCCTGCGCGATTCTGGTTTGTCGCCGGTGCAAAGGGTATCCGAAAGCCTTCCCGAACGGGTCTCGAGCCTGTCGAGCACATGATTATCCTCCGAGCCTATCTGCAAAAAAGTGGTCTGTGCGTTGGAAAATTGATATGTAAATACCAGCGCCGAAAGCAGGCAGGCTTTTTTGAGCATAAAGGAAGTTTTTCAGATGCGTTTGGTAGATTTGCAGGTACAGATCGGCCCCGCATAAACCGGTACGAATATACCAATATGTTTTCAAAATTAATAAAGAAGGCCACCCTGGTCAACGAAGGAGTAAGCAGCGTAAAAGACGTATTCATAAAAGATGGTTTTATTGATCGTATCGACGATGACATACAACCGTCCGGCAACTGCCTTGAAATAAACGGCGAGGGGCTATACCTGATGCCCGGCGTGATCGATGACCAGGTGCACTTCAGGGAGCCCGGGCTTACGCACAAGGCCACTATTGCGACCGAGGCACACGCGGCTGTTGCCGGCGGGACTACGACATTTATGGAAATGCCGAACACCAACCCGGCTGCGCTGACGCAGGAGTTGCTGGAGATAAAGTATGATATAGCAGCGGCTACCTCGGTGGCCAACTATTCATTTTTCATGGGGGTGTCTAACACCAATGCAGATGAGGTATTACGCACTAACGACAGGAAAAAAAACGTGTGCGGCGTAAAGATATTCATGGGCTCGAGCACAGGCGATATGCTGGTGGACAACTACATCACGCTATCGAAAATATTTTCAGAATCTGAACTGCTGATAGCCACACACTGCGAAAATGAAAGCATTATTAACGCCAACAAAGCAAAATACCCGGATGCGGATAATGCGTCCTATCATCCGCTGATACGGGACGTTGAAGCATGCTTTGAAAGTTCGTTTTCTGCAGTACAGCTGGCCAAGCAGTATAATACACGGCTGCATATTTTGCATATCTCTACAGCTAAGGAATTGCAGTTGTTCACCAATATGTTTCCGCTGAAGGATAAGCGAATAACATCGGAAGTGTGTGTGCATCATCTTCATTTTACTGCCGATGATTATGCAAAGTACGGTAACCTGATCAAGTGCAATCCCGCGATAAAGGCTGCTGAGAACAAGGCTGCACTGTGGGAGGCTTTGCTGGATGACCGGCTGGATATCATAGCTACCGACCATGCGCCGCATACCTGGGAAGAAAAGCAATTGCCTTATCAGAAAGCACCTTCGGGTGTGCCGCTGGTGCAGCATTCGTTATTGCTGATGCTGCAGTACGTAAAAGAGGGACGTATCTCCATAGAGAAAGTAGTGGAAAAGATGTGCCATGCACCGGCGCAATGTTTCCAGATAGATAAACGTGGGTACATAAGAGAAGGTTATCATGCCGACCTGGTGCTGGTGGATATGAACAACACTATGAAAGTGAGCAAGGAGAACATTTTATATAAATGCGGCTGGTCGCCGTTTGAAGGGCATACATTCCCGGCGCAGGTACGGTATACGTTCATCAATGGACAAATAGCATATAACGATGGTAAAGTGAATGATGCGGTGAGGGGGCAGCGGCTGGTGTTTGAAAGGTAATAAGGGATTTGTGGAATTAGTGGGTTTATGATTCTATAAGGAGACGTACCCGGATTTGTGGAATTGGGTTGAATAGAAGATTGTAGAGAATTTAATACCTGGAGACGCCATGCATGGCGTCTCTACGAAATACCAGAATTAACAGTACATGCATGTATCCAACATGGGCATGTAATACAAATACTAGTCCGAATACCATTAATGCAGAACGATAAAACCACGCTACGGGACCTTTCTATATTCACATCTGATGGGAGCGGGGACGTATTTGAATTAATAAACCATACTACAACACATGCGGGCAGGGATATGCTGCGCAAGCACATACAGCACCCGCCGGATACGTTTGAGAAGCTGAAAGATGTGCAGGATGCGATCAAATTCTGGTATGCAAATACGGCGCGGTGGCCGGAAGGCGTACTGAATGGAACGCTGGTGATGCTGGATAAATTTTTTGAATCGGCTGATAGCCTTTCGGCACCGCCAACCGGTTTTACATTATTTCTCAATTCTTATTTTCAGCGGCTGCTACATAAGCAGGAGTACTTCTTTACAAAGTTTTCTTTATCGCACCTGGCAGATTTTTTGAAGGGCTGTGGCCAGCTTTCGGAAATGGCGACGCTGCCAGGGGTACCGGCTGTTCTGAAAAGAGAGTTTGAGACTATAGGAGAAGAGTTAAGACACCGGCTGACGGAACCAATAGCTGCGATAACCAACGAGACAAAATATGCCGACCTGATGCAACTGGACTACCGGGCGCGGCGTGAGATGAAACATGTAGTGCATAGGTTGATAGACAGCTATTCACGGCTGGATGCATGGCGGTCTATGGCTATAGCAACAAAGGCGCACGGATGGGTATTCCCGGAATTAGTGGCCGCTAAGCCCGTCTGTATGGAGACGACCGGGCTTAGCCACCCATTGCTGAAAGAACCGGTCAGTTATGATATAGCTTTTGAGCAGGACCGTAATTTCCTGCTGCTTACGGGGGCTAATATGTCGGGTAAAACAACGTTTATGCGGGCGCTCGGTGTTGGGGCATTGTTGGCGCACCTGGGTATGGGCGTGCCGGCGCGGGCAATGAAGATCAGCTTTTTGCAGGGCATTATTACCAATATGCAGGTGGAGGACAACATACTGAGGGGGGAGAGCTACTTTTTTGCCGAGGTGCAGCGTATGAAGCAGACAGCTGAAAAGTTACTGAAGCCGGAAGCGCACCTGGTGCTGATGGATGAGTTGTTTAAAGGTACCAATGTGCATGATGCCTATGAATGTACCCGGGCAGTAATGGACGGATTGCTGCATCATCCCAACCACCTGATGATCATATCCACGCATCTTTATGAAGTGGCACAGCAATTCAAAGAGGACAATGTGAAGAATAAAGAAATACTTTTCTATTATTTTGTGACCACAATGAGCGCGGAGGGAGACTATAAATTTACCTACGAACTGAAGAACGGTATCTCTGATGACCGGATAGGCTACAGGATATTGCAGAAGGAAGGAGTTATTGAATTATTGAACAGGAAAGTATCCTGATGAAAAATTATTTGTAATTAAAAAACGACACAGTGGCGCTTACACCAAAAGCAAAAGGCAGATTAGTAGCAATTTTTTTTATAGCTATCCTCTTATTACCTGTTTGTTATGTACTGATAAAGGATCGCTTTTTCAGTCATAGCGAAGCGAAGCCAACTGCTCCGGTAACGGCACCGTCAGTAAGCAAATAGTGCTAGGAAAGCTTGCTTATAGCCTTTGCAAAATTTTGTATATCCTCTTCCTGGGTATCCCAGGCGCACATGAGCCGCACTTCGTGTGTGCTTTCTTTCCAAACGTAGAATGGATAATGCTCCTGAAGTGGCTCGTACCAGGTGCGCGGTATTTCCGCAAAAACGGCATTGGCCTGTACCGGTTTTGTGATCTTTACCTGCCTGTTTGGTGTCAGTGATTTGCACAACAGCTCTGCCATTTTATTAGCGTGGGATGCATGTGTGCGCCACAGCTCATCCTGTAGCATTGCCTCAAACTGTGCTGCGATAAAGCGTGTTTTTGAAGCCAGCTGCATCACCTGCTTATGTTTGTAGGCTATATGTTTTGATAATTCTTTATTGAATACTACCACAGCCTCGCCGAACATCATGCCGGCTTTGGTGCCGCCGAGGGAAAGAATATCGATGCCGGCGTCTGTGCTGATATCTTTTAATCCGCACTTTAGGGAAGCTGCGGCATTAAAGAACCGGGAGCCATCCATGTGCAGGTAAAGGCCATGTGCGTTTGTCAGCCTGGCTATTTCTTTTATTTCGGCCGGTGTATACACTGTTCCGTATTCTGTGGCCTGGGTTATCGACAGCATTGCCGTCTGCGCATAGTGTACATCGCCCTTTCTTATCAGGCGCTCATTTATGGTGTCTATATCCAGCTTGCCCTTATCATTGGCATGCAGCGGGAAAAACCGACAGCCGGTGAATGTCTCCGGTGCTGAAGACTCATCGTTATATATGTGGGATGTATCTGAACAAAGAACAGCATTGTATGACTGAGTGGCACTGCTGATGCTGAGCACATTTGCTCCTGTACCGTTGAACACAAAATAGACATCTACGTCTGTGCCAAACACTTCTTTGAATAACGCAATGGTGCGTGCGGTAACATCGTCGGCGCCGTAAGAACGCACGTGTGCGCTGTTCACTTTTTGCAATGCCTCCATTACTTCCGGCAGTACTCCTGCATAATTATCGCTTGCGAAGCTCTTCATCAAAAATAGATTTTGCTTTAAAATTAGCGGTTTTGTACTTTAGTGAACAAAATAAAACAAATGAAAGGTTTACTGCTGCTTTTGTTTGCGTTTATTCTTCCCGTTAGCCTGATCGCGCAGCGTACTACCCAGATGCGAAATATCTGGACCCGGCCACAAGTGCATGTGTTGTTCCAGGGTTATACGCTTTCTTTCACGATACACGATATTAATAAGGCCCTGGCGCTGCTGGCGGAAACGGGTGACTCTACCTACGGCACCAGTTGCGGGCTGGATACCAGCGGCGACTATATAGTGGAGCTTTACCCGGGACTGAGAATGGAGTATCGCAAGCCGCTGCAGGCAGTGCTGCAAAAAGGAGTGGGCGCTTTTTTGCTGCTGGCCGGTCATGCGTATATAGAAGACAAACGGCACAAGCCGGTAAGGTCGGTGATCTCAGACATCAAGCCGCCATCGCGTGGTGTAGACGATGCCTATATACTGTTCACAGATCCAAAAAATGACAACCCCCTGTTTGCCGGACAGATGGCGGCAGAGATGTATAATAAGGACCTGGGGCTGGACTAGCTGAGTTATTTACTTTTCTCTGTCCGCACTTCTATAAAGACAGAGACCATATCGTCGATCTTATCTTCCTTAGTACCAATATTGAACGCAAGGCGGCTCACTTCCAGGCTGCCGCGAAAGAGGTATGCCTCTCCGGTATGCGTTGCCATAAACTGAATGTTCACCAGCTTTGTGACGCCGTTCATAGTAAGATTGCCATGCAGGGTATAAACCACGCCTCCCGGTTTATCCTGCGTCACGCTTGTTGATTTGATATGAATGATTGGGTATTTTGCCGGGTTGAAAAACGGTTCCTTTTTTAGCCCCTGGTCGCGCGCCGGTAAGCCGGTGTTGATGCTGCCGGTGCTTAAAGTAATATCAAAGGATGCCGGGCTGAGGTCTTTCGGATCAAACGTTATCTTTCCCTTCAGGCCGCCAAGTGTGCCCTTAACCAGTTGTTCTTCACCTCTATGGCTGGTAAGATGGAATTCGATCTTGCTGGTCTTTACTAACGGTGCGAAATGCTGTCCCGGAGCATTTGTAAAAAAAGCAGCCGATAATATTACAGTGGCTACGAGGTTTTTTACGATCCTTTTCATAACGGCGAAATTAAGGAAGTTTAAAAATGGGAGCCGAATTTAATAAACCAGGCTTCCTATCTTTACCGCCACAATGACAAACGACAAATTCGAAGTATTAAAGACAATAATAAGCAGCCGGCGCTCGGTGGGCTGGGCCAAGATGAATGGCAAAATAATACCTGATGAAACGGTGAACCAGCTGCTTTCACTGGCGCATTGGGCACCTACTCATGGCCGCACAGAGCCGTGGAAGTTCTTTGTATATGGTGGCGAGGCTTTAAAACAGTTCGGCAAAGACCATGGCGATCTATACTGGGACCATACGGCCGAAGACAAACGCCAGGAAGCCACGCGTGATAAATTAATGCATAATGTAGACCTGGCATCGCACCTTGTAATAGCGGTGATGAAGCGCGGTGAAAATGTGAAGATCCCGCAGGTGGAAGAAGTGGCGGCAGCGTCGGCGGCTATTCAAAACATATTGCTGGGCGCTAACGCGTTGGGGATAGCATCATTCTGGAGCTCTGGCGGCATGACACATACACATGCGCTGAAAGAATATCTGAAGCTTGGGCACGATGATATAATAATGGGCCTGATATTCCTGGGATATACGGACGAATCGGCGAAAGACGGTGTGCGCAACAGTGTAATAGCCGAAAAAGTAAAATGGTTATGATTTTACATGTTATGGGTGTATCTTTCCACTTTAAAACTGACGTATGAAAAAAATTGGTTTACTCGTGATCACGTTGATCGCGACTATTTGTGCTGTTATCATTTCCTGCAACAAAGCGGTAAAAATACCTGTTTCTTACTCTGTGGTCAGCAACCACGCAGACGCGGTGAATGATATCTTTATTCCTGATAGCGGCCAGTTTGATATGCAGATACTGGTAAAATTTTTCAGTGGTTATTCGCAGGACAATGTGACTTTGAAGATCACCGGCTTGCCTGCCGATATCAGCGTTACGCCCGATTCTTTCAGCGCTGTACCTACTTACCTTGAAGATTTCGTATTCACGACTAATCATGCTGCACACAATACTTACCGTATAACCATTACAGGGTATGCTCCGGAAGAAAAGCCACAATCATATACCTTTAACCTCACCGTTATACCTGCAGATTGTGCGACCAGCCTGCTTGGCAGCCTCAACGGTCACAATGCGTGCTCTGTTACGGGCAGCACAAATCACACGGCTACCGGCACTTCTGTTGCGCAGAATACGCTTAGTATCAACAATTTCGGCGGATATGGCTCAGCAACAAATGCTATGGTTTATCTGAATTGCGACAACGACTCTCTGAGCGTTCCGCTGCAGAACATTGGTAACGGTATCGGTCTGCAGGGTTATGGTGTGTTTACCGCTACCGGTATGACGATCTATTACAGCGCCACAGGTACACCAGCAGGTTCGGATAATTGCACAGTGACCTACTCTAAATAGTGGAATTTGCTTTTTTGAGGAATTTGTATTTTGGGAATTAGGAATTTGGATTGTTTCCGACCTTATGGACCAATAACTCATCCCAATTACAAATTCCCACTTCCT
Source organism: uncultured Bacteroidota bacterium (assembly GCA_903851455.1). Lineage (GTDB taxonomy): Bacteria > Bacteroidota > Bacteroidia > Chitinophagales > Chitinophagaceae > Nemorincola. The sequence continues at coordinate 7,803 of CAINOM010000587.1, forward strand.
TAAATACTAATAATATGTCCAGTCCTTCATTTTATACACGGTTGCAGAAAGAACTGCAGGAAATAAAAGACGCAGGTTTATACAAGCAGGAACGCATCATAGAATCTGAGCAGGGCGCTGAAATAACGGTAGGCGGCCCCAAGGTGCTCAACTTCTGTGCGAACAACTACCTCGGGCTCTCTTCTCATCC
>CAINOM010000588.1 GCA_903851455.1 uncultured Bacteroidota bacterium
AATTCCTGCTCTTTTTGGTCCTTCTCGGTCAGCGTCATTTCCCATTCCTTGTTGCTGTTCTTGTCTTCAACAAGCATAGGAGTGGCACCTGCATCTTCCAGGAGCTGGTTTGCGCCAGCGTCTACGGGAAATGGCGCAGTGTTGAGATCTGTCTCCTTATCTTCTTTCTGAGGGTCGTTGAATACCGGCTGCGGCGCCAGGTCGGCCGCCATCTTCTCGGTACGTTTGCGGATGCGTTGCAGCAGCGGGCTGATATCCAGCGCGAAAATGACAAAGACAAAGAATAATACGGTAGACAGCAGCAGCATGCCTGTACCCCAGTAGCCTAAGACATTGTTGAGGTAGTCGATAAGCACATTGCCCAGGGCTCCACCCAGCGGGAAGCGGGCGTGGGGCATAAGGTAAACCAGTATAGGTGCCGTAAGCAGCAATACCAGGGATATCCACCGCATGTAGCGGAGGGCAGGGATAGCGCGTTTTTCGTAGAGCAGGTTGACACCGACCGCAGCAATGCCTATACCAATGGCCAGTGAGGCAATACCGGCGCCCTTCCATACCAGAACGTGAGACAGGGCCGCACCAAGGTGACCGCCCGAATTAGCTATTGCCGGACTATCGGCTGTATGGCGCTGAAAGACAAAATGGAAGAAACTGCCTAAATTGTGAATTTGTAATACGTTGCTTTGGTCGATACTCCATGTGAAGAAGTAGCTGATGATGGCAAAACAGGTAAAAACTCCGGCCAGCAGGAAGAAAATGCCGAACCCTAACCTAACCTGGCGCTTCCTGTCGATATTATTTAATGGCGATGCTTCACTAACCGGGCTAACCGGCGCCTTGGGGACTGCTTTCTTATTTTTGATGGTATTGGCCATTTTGTGGGCGGACTGTGTAAAACTACAATATTATAAAAGCAATAAAACTTATTTCGCGTTTCAGGGAAATTTATTTTGCGTATTATTGCGAAATATTTTATAAAATCTTTATTTTTGAGCGGGTATTTTTTTACTTGTAGCAAACGTTTTTATTTATTTAACCGTCTTTATTGTTAAAAATAGTACATGCGCCGTCTTTTTGCAGCAACCCGGATAAATATATACGCTAAGACGTGCTGTGTTTTAGTTGCGTTTTGCGCGTTTTCTTATACATCATCAGCCCAGCTGATACTCAGTGCCAATAAGACCGCAACGATATTATCGTCGGCGCTGGCAGGTAGCGGTGTTACCATAATGAGTCCCACGATGACGTGTGCGGGAAATGCCAATGCGGTATTTACAACAGGCGCAATCAGCCCATTGGGGATACCAACCGGGATCGTACTGACAACTGGTAATGCTGTAGACAGTACCACCGCGAGTGGTTTTGGCTACGGAGTAGGCGATCCTTCCTCAGATTTTGCAAATACCGGCAATGGCACTCCCGGCGATCCGGAACTTGACGCCTTGGTAGTGCCTAATCCAACAAATGACGCCTGTATCCTTGAATTTAATTTCAAACCAGCGGGTGATACCATTAAGTTTAACTATGTTTTCGGGTCGGAAGAGTATACCGATTATACTTGCTCGCCATTTAATGATGTATTTGCGTTCTTTATATCGGGTGGTGCTTATGTAAGCCCTACCAACCTTGCGCTTGTGCCCGGTACAAGCATACCAGTGGCTGTGAACAGTGTGAACTGCGGCGCTACCGGTGGGTACCCGCTTTCTACCTGCACTGCAATGGGGCCGGGCTCTCCGTTCTGCGCATACTATGTGAACAACCTCGTGGCTTCAAGCCCTGCATTCGACTATGTAACCTATGATGGCCTTACCACCGTGCTGCAAGTTGTAGCGGCTGTTAGCCCCTGCGATACCTACCACCTGAAACTTGCTATTGCAGATGCAGGTGATGATGCGTTTGACTCGGGCGTATTTATTGAAGGCGGGAGTCTTACTTCTGCTACAACCACGGCGGTCACCGCTACGGGTACCAGCGGGCTTCCTTATTGTATCCGCGGATGTGCTCCGGGTGATTTCGTATTTACTACCCCTGTACCACAGGATACCAATATCGTAGTGCATTTTATCATTACCGGAAGCGCAGTAAATGGTTACGACTATGCTACGATACCCGACAGCGCGATCATTCTTGCCGGCAGTACTTCTACTACCTTATTTATCAACACGCTGCCGGTTCCCCCGGTAGGTCCGGTAGTTGTAACACTGGAAATTGAAGTTCCGGATCCATGCCATGCAGGTCTTTTCACTGTAGGCGCGATAGCCAGCCTTACGATACTCGACTCGTTCACGTTCCGAATTCTGACCCCCGATACTTCTATCTGTGACGGAGCGTTTGTGAATATTGTTGCTGTGGGCGATTCTGTGTTTGACAGCATACTCCATTATGCATGGACGCCGCCGGGCACACTAAGCAATGATACTACGCTGCTCACTACGGCGACACCGACCGTCACTACTACCTACACACTTACGGGCACTACCGCTGCCGTACTAGGCTGTGCTCCGGAGCATCGTGTCATTACGATCACGGTATACAATCCGACATTCGACAGTGTTTCGTTCACTAATCCTACGGTGTGCGGTTATTGCGATGGGACATTGACGCTGTGGGGCCTGCAGACCGGATTCCCGGACACGCTCTTTTACACATATAATGGCACTGCACATGTGCCGATACCGGTCGTCGTCAGCTCGGCCCATACGGTCACGATAACGGGCCTGTGTGCCGGGGTGTATAGCAATATATACGTGAAGGTAGGGGAGTGCTATACTCTTGTAAAAGGACCAAAGACGCTTGTCAATCCGCCGCCACCGGTTGTGACGGTTGATTCACCGCTCGTGAAAACGTGCGTGGGTATATCAGTACAGCTGAATTCGTATGTAACGCCTACCGGCATACCTTATTTTTATACCTGGACACCGCCTACGGACCTGAGCAACAGCACGATCTCTAATCCGATCGTGACACCTACGGTGCCGGGCGATATAGTATATACCGTTACTGTAAATCCTAGTTCGGACCCGGGCTGCGCCGCCCATGCTACTGTGGACGTGCATACCGTACCGAACAATTTCAACCTTTTGAACAAAGACACTGTTATTTGCCTTGGAGCAGCGGTGCAGGTTACGATAACCGGCGGAAGTCCTGAGTTTACCTGGTTGTGGGCGCCTCCGGCGGGAGTATCTAATGTGAATATTGAGAACCCGCTGATCACGCCTACAGTGAGTGCGACTTATACGGTGACGGCATCTTATGCGCATTGCCCCAATATGGTGGATAGCTTCCACATTGAAGTGGATTATCCCGCACCTGCGGCAACGTTCACCGATACCATCTGCCTGGGTGCAAGTGATCATATTGATCTTACCGTTTCAGGCTCTGATTACTATCATTATCAATGGGCGCCGCCTACCTTCCTGAGTAACGACACTATTCCAAACCCGATCATTACACCAACGGTTGAGGGTACATTCTCGTGGACCATTACCATACAGCCACATGCCGCTGCGTGTGCGATCATTGATATTGTGAATATGCTGGTGATCCCGAATTCGTTTACTGTTACTCCTGTCGATGTTTCCATTTGTAAGGGCGCATCAGTGCAGATAACAGGTACGCCATATCCGCTATTCAGCTATAACTGGTCGCCGACCGAAGGTATTGCTACGCCGAACATCATTAATCCGCTGATAACAAGTGATACTTCTACCATGTATGTAGTAACGGCTACCTACTCAAAATGTCCGGATATGCATGATACGGTGCGGATAGACGTGCAGCCAAATCCATCGGTGTATATAGGCGGAAACCGGTTTGTATGTGCCTATGATACGCTTCACCTGACGGCATCTGTATGGCCAACGTGGTATGAGCATTACAAGTACACCTGGACGCCTGCGCTGCACCTTGATAATGACAGTTCGTCGACAGTGGTGTTTATCAATGATACGAATGCGACGGTAGTTACGGCCAGCACTATAGTGTTTACAGTGACGACTACTGCCGGATGTTATGCAGTTGACTCGGCTACTATAACGGTCTACCCGGGCAATTTTGCAAGTATTGCAGCATCTGAAGCGGATTTCTGTCCGCATGACTCGGCAGTTCTTTCGCCAAATGGTGGAGTGGCATACAGGTGGACACCATCCCTGTACCTGAGTGATAGCAATGCGGTATTGCCTGTAATCAAGCCAATAACATCGCAAACGTATACCGTTATCAGTACCAGCCAGTATGGTTGCCGTGATACATTTACTTTCCATGCGGTCGTTCACCCGGCTGCTGTGCTCTGGATACCGGATTCGACGACGATATATCCCGGTGAAACCTACCAGATCAGTCCGCAGACGAACTGCGTCAACTTTGCGTGGTCACCGCCGTCCGGGCTGAACGAAGCTTATATTTCTAGCCCGATCGCTTCACCGACGATCAATACAAAATATGTGGTTACCGCCAGTACGGAATGGGGTTGTAAGACGAAAGATTCTATAGAAATATATGTTGATGCATCCTCGCTCTTAGCGCTTCCAAACGCGTTTGCGCCGGGCAACGGACCAAATAGTGAATTTAAAATTATTAAACGAGGTATTGCTAATTTGAATTATTTCCGTATTTTCGACCGTTGGGGAAACCTTGTTTTTGAGACTACTGACATAGATAAAGGATGGGATGGCGAATATAATGGCAAGCCACAACCTGTTGGTGTATTTGTATACCAGGTACAGGCAGTGACGAGCGAAGGAAAAATATTCGAAAAACATGGAAACGTAACTTTAATAAGGTAATTTTACATCGATAATATATACAAATGACCAAGAGAAATATTCTTACCCGATTGAGCCTTGCTGCAGCATTTGTGCTTTCCGTAAGCGGACCTGCTGTATATGCGCAAGACATTCACTTCACTCAATTTGACATGGCCCCTATGGTCATCAACCCCGCATTTACGGGCGAATTTGATGGTCGTGTGCGTGTGTCGGCTATCTACAGGAACCAATGGGCGAGCGTTACTGTGCCTTATGTGACCTATGGTGCTGCTTTAGACATGCCACTGATCCTGGAAAATAACGGAGACCGTCTTGCAGCCGGTCTGCAGTTGTATAAAGACCAGGCCGGAGACGGTAACCTGTCAAATTTTACAGGCCTTGTATCTATAGCTTATCACAAGGCTTTCGGTGAAAATTCGGAAGTTTCTGTGGGCCTGCAGGGCGGTTATGCGCAGAAAAGCATCGACCTTTCTAAATTATACTTTGGTGACGAATGGCTTAACGGCGCTTTCGTTCCGGCGACATCACAGGAGTATCATCTTGGCATAGGTAACTCGGTTAACTACTACCTGGTAAATGCCGGTATCGCGTATTCTCACCGCAGTGCGAATGGCAATGTGAGCTTCACCCTGGGCGGCGCAGCAAACAATATCAACCAGCCAAATGACGATATCGAAAAGAAGCAAAACAGCCAGACTGGACTGGATATGCGTTATACAGGTGAGTTAGGCATCAACCTGAAGGCTGGTCCAAGGCTGACATTGCGTCCTGCTGTTCTGTATCAGAACCAGGCTACAGCGTCTGAGCTTATTGCAGGTAATGAATTCCTTTACCAGGTAGGTGGTATGCCAGGTTATTCTGACTTCTCAACTGCTGTATTTCTTGGCGGCTGGTGGAGAAGCGGCGATGCGGCAATGATCACTGCGGGTGTAGAATTCAAAGGATTTCGCATAGGTGCTTCTTATGATTATAATATTTCTTCATTAAATACTTCAAGCAATGGTAATGGTGGGTTTGAAATCGGAATAAGGTATATTGCACCTTATTCCAGCAAATTCGCGGGAAGAAGGACTATTCCTTGCTCGCGTTTTTAAGGAAAATAACATAAGATTTTGTGAAGGGCTAAAGTTTTTTTTGAAAGCCCTTCTTTTTTTTAAAACCAATTTATACTTTTATATCCATTAACAACGCTCACGCACATGAGAAAAAATTGGCTGTTCCTTATTTTAGCGACGATACTCGTTACTGTTCATTACGATTCCAATGCACAATCGAAAAATGTAAAGAAATACAAAAGCAGGCCGTTCGATCCAACCAATGGTATGTCTTACGGTAAAAAAATGCAGTACGCTAATGATCTTTATGCGGCGGGCAGTTATTTCAACGCGATCGATTATTATCAACAGTTAAAATCACAGGATGAGCGTAATCCTTTTATTACCTATCAGCTTGCAGATTGTTACCGGTTCACACGCGACTATGTCCTTTCTGCGCACTACTATGCTGAAGTAACACATTCGTCTAAGAAGACTTATCCACTGGCTACCTATTATGCTGGCCTTATGCTCAAGCAACAGGGTGAGTACCAGGAGGCTATAGCTTTATTTAACGAGTTCCTTGCCGATAATAAGAAATCAGCGCAGCGCCCTGTATTGAGGGGTGTTGATGCAATCGATAAAAACCCGGACAGGACTATTGATCCTAAGGTGATGAAGGACCTGAAGAAAAGGGCCAAGATGGAGATTGAAGGCTGTACAATGGCCATCACTTCCATCAAGGATCCTAAGCCGGTTACTATCATCAATGCAGGACCAAACGTAAACACAGTTCGCACGGAGCTTTCTCCATTACCATTGGGTGACTCTGCGCTGTTGTTCTCTACATCAGGCCGTAATACCGGTAACCCACGCCAGACTGATCAGCGTTATAACATGGACGAAGACCATTACCTGGAGCAGTTTTTCTATACGCACAAGCAACCAGGTTTTGTAGATTCGTTCCAGTGGCCTTTACCTTTCTATGACGGTAATTTCAACGATCCAAATCAGCATACCGGTAACGGTTGTTTCAGCGCCGGCGGTGACTGGTTCTACTTTACAAGGTGTAATGAAAGGGATACAATGATCCTTACCTGTCACATCTTCAGTTCGCAGTTCGGAGCTACCGGTTGGGGCACACCAACACTTGTTGAAGGTGGTATCAACGATAACAATTCGAGCACAATGCCTTATGTGGCTAAGGTGGGAAAGAAGGAAATTCTGTTCTTCTCGTCTAACCGTAAGACACAGAGCCGCGGCGGATATGATATATGGTATTCGGTGATCGACCCACGTAACCATAGCTATCGTCGTCCACAGAACTGCGGTAAGAACATTAACACCAGTTCAGACGAAATCACTCCTTACTACGATACCCGTGAGCAGAAGTTATACTTCGCTTCGAACGGACGTAAGTCTTTCGGTGGTTTTGATATTTACTCTGCAGAAGGCGGCCCATCACGTTACAAGAACGTTCAGAACATGGGTTACCCGATCAACACGTCTGCTGATGAGCTTTATTACATTAAGGATCCAGTGGGCAAGCCAGACGCTTATGTGGTTTCTAACCGTATCGGTTCTTTCGCATTGAAAAACCCAACTTGCTGTAATGACATCTGGCGCATACAGCAGGAGCCAAGGCTTGTTGTTATCGGTAAGGTGCTGAACAAAAAATCACAGCAGCTGGAACCACAAACTGTTGTTAAGATGATCGATCAGAAGGGCGAAATGAATACTTACAACTCTGAAGACGGTAACTTCCTGTTCAATATGTCACGCGGTCATTCTTATGTGATCACCGGTGACAAACAGGGATATACGTCTACCCGTGCATCTGTGAGCACCATGGAGATCAAGCGTTCTGATCCGGATGATACCGTACTCGTTACAATATTCCTGGACAGCATCAAGAACAGTTTCAGTGTGAGCAATATCTATTATGATTACGATAAGGCTACACTTCGTGCAGAGTCGGTTGCTTCTCTTGACTCAGTTGTAAACTTCCTGAAGGATAACCCATCAATCACTGTTGAGATATACTCTTACACGGACTCAAAGGGTACACCGGAATATAACCTTGCACTGTCTCAGCGCCGTGCACAATCTGTACTTGACTATCTTGAAAAAACAGGTGTAGACAGGGGCAGGCTGACAGCGAAAGGATTTGGCTATAAGAATGCCGCTGCTCCAAACGAAGTGAAT
>CAINOM010000589.1 GCA_903851455.1 uncultured Bacteroidota bacterium
CTTACTGCCCGACTTAAAAGCCGGGGCCGTTGAGATACACCCTTTAGTTTTGAAAGTCCATTGAATATTAGTTTTCTATTTTCTACCCTTATGCCAACTATCACTCCACAAAAACTACAGCAAGCACTTAAACATTTTTTTGGTTACGACGATTTCCGACTGGATCAGCGTGCGGTCATTGAGACCGTGCTATCGGGGAATGATGTTATGGGTATTATGCCTACAGGAGGCGGCAAGAGTATTTGCTATCAGTTGCCTGCGATGCTACTGCCGGGTATTACAATAGTGGTATCGCCGCTGATAGCCCTGATGAAAGACCAGGTGGACTCGCTGCTGGCCAATGGTATACATGCTGCCTTCCTCAACTCGTCGCAAAGCGCAGATGAGCAGAGAAGTGTAGTGTCGGCGGCACAAAAAGGTGAGATAAAACTACTGTACATAGCGCCGGAACGTATACCTGCGAATAGTAGCTCGTTCATAGAGTTTATCAGGAATCTTAACCCTTCGCTTTTTGCAGTGGATGAGGCGCACTGTATTTCTTCATGGGGGCATGACTTCCGACCGGAATACCTGAAGCTGGCTATACTGAAGCAAAGTTTCCCCAACACACCCGTGATAGCCCTTACTGCCAGTGCCGATAAGCTAACACAAGACGATATACTGAAGAAGCTGGACCTGCAAAATCCGAAGGTTTTTATCAGCAGCTTCAACAGGCCGAATATATACTACTATATACGCCCCAAGAAAAATACTGTAGGTAAGATAGCCGACTATATACTGAAGCGTAAGGATGACTGCGGCATCATCTATGCACTATCCCGCTCGTCGACGGAAGAGATAGCAGGCAAGCTGCATGCCTTGGGTATCAAAGCAGCGTATTATCATGCAGGGCTGGACGCCATAGAGCGCAGCCGTGTACAGGAAGCCTTTCAACGTGATGAGTATAAGGTGATCGTGGCCACTATTGCCTTTGGTATGGGGATAGACAAGTCGAATGTAAGGTATGTGATACACCATGATGTACCTAAGAATATAGAAGGCTACTACCAGGAGACGGGCCGTGCGGGAAGGGATGGACTGAGAAGTGATGCCGTCCTGTTCTATTCGACAGGAGACATCATCAAACTGAAACGATTTGCAACTGTGGACGGTAACCCCGAGCAGACAGCAGTATCGATGAAGAAACTGAGGCAAATGCAGGACTTCTGCGAAGCAGAGAGCTGCCGCAGGCAATACCTGATGCAATACTTCGGTGAACCTTTTCCGGCATATTGCGGCAGCTGCGATTATTGCCTGAGCTCGCTGGAGCAAAAGGATGCCACTATAGAAGCACAGAAACTACTGTCAGCGATAGCCCGCACCGGTGAGCGATACGGGGCAGGGTATATCATTGATTTTCTGCGCGGATCGGCCAGTGAGAAGATACAGGCCGCCCACAAGGACCTGAAGACCTATGGTATAGGTAAAGAACTGAAAAAAGAAGAATGGCAATGGATCATTCAGCAGATGCTGAACCATGGCTACCTGAATAAAACAGACGACCAGTATGCATCACTGCAACTGAACGATAAGAGCAAAAAGATACTGAAGGGCGAAACAAGGCTGATGCTGGTATCGCAAAAGACCGAAAAAGAAACCGACGAAGAAGAAGCAGAACTTACCTATGATAACGCCCTGATGGCAGAACTGAGGCGCATTCGGTATGACCTGGCCGAGGCTGCCAATGTACCAGCCTACAACATTGTGCCGGATAATACGCTCACCGAGTTGGCTACCTACTTCCCGGTGAGCTTTGACGAACTGAAATACATCAGCGGATTTGGCGACTATAAAGTGGCCAAGTATGGTGGTGCATTCTTAAAGATCCTGCAGCACTATGTGCATACTAACAAAGTGGCATCACGCATGCACCTTAAGGGGCCTAAAAAGACCACCAAAAAGCGCGAGGTAAACAAGGACGACAAACCCAGCGCTTCCAACACCCAGTATGCCACCTTATCGCTTTACAGAGAGGGGCTGAGCATAGAGGAGATAGCTGGGCAACGGAATCTATCTGTGAGTACGATAGAAACCCACCTGAGTGCTTTTATTGCTACCGGAGAAATAAATATTTACAAATTAGTGCCCGAAAGAAAGCTGGATAAGATCATTGAGATCATCAACGCTACGAAGCAGACAGCCGCGTTAAGGCCGCTGAAAGATCTGCTGGGCGATGACTATTCTTTTGGAGAGATACGGTTTGCGCTGGCATATTATAAGATAACAGCATGAAGCAAGATAATTTCACCACACAGGCGCGGAGTTCCCGATACATTTAATAAA
>CAINOM010000590.1 GCA_903851455.1 uncultured Bacteroidota bacterium
AAATACAAATCTTGAAAATAAAAATAATCAAATAAAACACAATGCAGATTTATATATCTTAGTACCTCAAACCACATATATGAAACACATCTTTTTCATCCTGCTCCTCTGCTCCTTTACTATAGTCCGCGCCAATGAGGTCGCCTATTTCAGTGGCTCCTGGGCCGAAGTAAAAGCAAAAGCCAGGGCTGACCATAAGTACATAATGGTAGACTGCTACACCGGCTGGTGCGGCTGGTGCAAACAAATGGATAAGAAAACAATGCCCGACCCAGGCGTCATATCCATGATCAGCGAGAAATTTGTAGCAGTAAGAATAGACATGGAGCATGGCGAAGGCGTAGACCTGGCCATGAAATACCATATCACCGGCTACCCTACTTTTATGTTCTTCAACCCTGCAGGCGAGATCGTTTATATATCCGTCGGGTACCGGGAACCAAAAGATTTTTTGTCTGAGCTTGGCAATGCCCTTGATAAAAGCAAACAGTTCAGCGCACCCGGCATCTCTGCTTCCACCACTCCCGGCTTTCCGGAGTTCTGCAGGCTGGCTTATGCCGAGAGGGGCAAAAAGAAATCCCCGGAAGAAAAAGAAGTGGTCGCTTACCTCGACAAGCAGAAAGACCTTTTCTCAGAAGTTAACTGGGGCATCATCGCCCGTTTTGATGCCGGCGAAAAATACACGCAGTTCTTCCTCAATAACATAGACAAATACACAAAGCTCTATGGCAGTTTTTATGTCAACGATAAGATCACATCGGTCTTATACAGCCGCCTGAATGCTGCTGTTAAAAACAACGACAAAAAGGCTTTTGCAGAAGTGCTGGAAATGACCGGAAAATACGTGAAAGACGATGCCGCGGGTGTGAAGCAGGCATTTAGAATGGAGTTCTACAAGGCCACAAAAGACTGGGATGACCTCGCCATTGTGCTTGATGAGTATATAGCCGGCAAGGGCGCCGAAGATATGGCGGGCATAAATGAGAACTGCTGGAGCATTTACGAAAACTGCGATGATAAAAAAATGCTGCTCAAAGCATGTGGTTATATGGAAAAAGTTGTGGCAAAAGCCCCGGAATATGCCAGCATGGACACCTATGCTTCGCTGCTCTATAAATCAGGCCAGGTGAAAGAAGCAGAAGAATGGGCCAATAAAGCCATAGCCGCCGGCAAACAAAGCGGCGCCAAAACCGAATCTACCGAAGAGCTACTGCAAAAAATAAAGGGGAAGTGATCCGCTTCGGGGGTTCCGGCGGCATAATAATATGCCCATATGCAATGCCCGCGGCAAATCGGGCAAACGAAGCGGTAGCCCAATTGCTCAATTACAAGCCATTTACGCACATTTAAAAAAAATAAAGCCGCAAAATAAAATTATTTACTATTTTTCGACCCTATGAAGAAAACCTTGATCCTCATACTGATATCTATTATCAGTTTCAACGCATTCGCAGATAGTTATTATTTCGCCTGGGACGGCATAGGCGTGGCCGCAAAGCACAACTGGAACACGGCCTACAGCTATGGTTCTTACCAGTATAAGGGCATTGCCAACGGCCTTGGCACCGGCGGTATGGAGATCTACCAGACCTACAACATCAACTACGACCAGGAAAAGAACAACACCGTAGGTACAGCTATGAGGTACAAGGTTTTATATAGGTTCGTGTCTCCCATGGTGGCATTCCAGATGAATAAGTCAGGCAACCTGCAGTGCTATGTAACCGGTGGTGTGGGCGACCTGCAAAGTGGCACCGCAACTGTGCACAAATGGTCGCATGTGCCATGGTCGCAGGCCGGCGCAGCCTACGACAGCTCTATAGACCAGTCGGCCACCGTGAATTCATACGCTATTCGTCTTGGCTTTGGCTTTGTGCAGTTCTTCCCGCTGGGTGGCAACTTCCATATGTTCATGAACGAAGATTTCGGCTGGATCGCCACTCCCCTCTTCGATGTCACCGACCCGGCCTACTCAGGTATGAGGACGAACACGGCTCACCTGTTTGAGCCTGCTTATTTCTCCTTCCGTATAGGTATTGCATTCATCACGCACTCCCGCGACGCCAAAAATCCTTACAAGATCTACTTTAAGGAAGAAGGAAGATAAGATCTGTAGCCGTTACTTATCCTTTGCCTTGTTGTTCTCCAGCAGCGCCCCTGGCGTGTATGGCTTCAGGAAGTACATGATAGACAGCCCGAAGAAAGAGACATTGCTCGCCGATGTTCTGCCGCTGTAATAGTATTGTCCGAAGTAAATATTCAAGTGCCACCACGGGCTGTAAGCATACTCAATACCGGAGGTGAGCTCGGTCATAAAGTTCTCTTTAGAATTGAAGATGACGCCTATGCCCGGCGTAAGCGTATTGGTGAACTTTCCCTGCTGAAAGACGTTGAGATTAGGCCGCACCTCCAGGTACATGGTTGTGTCCCTGCCTTCGGTTTTCCCCAGGCTGGTCTTGCCGATATCCGCACCCAGGCTGAAGCAGTCCCACTGGCGGCCGGCCTCAAATGAGAAGTTAGCCTTTTCTGCAAGCGTGCCGGGACTATTGGTAAGACTGGGCACAAACGAAAAGTAGGTCTGCGCGGTGCAGCAGCAGCATATGGTCATAACAACTGCCAGGGTAAGGAGCTTCTTCATTGGTATATAGAAATTTAAAAAGATGGCCCAATATACTAAAGCGATCTTAATTTTATTACTTTACATCAGAAGATCTTATAACGCCAATTTGTTATCATGAAAAAGAAGAAAGAACTGGTAAAACAACTAAAGGACCTGATACTGAAGGGCAATGCCCATGTGACCCTTGAAGACGCGGTGGCAGGTGTGCCTGGCGAGCTTGCGGGTGTAGTACCCGAAGGGCTCCCATACAGTCTCTGGCAACTGCTGGAGCATATACGCATCGCGCAAAACGACATTCTCGAATTCTCACGCAACGCCAGGCATAAGTCACCCGAATGGCCGGAAGGTTACTGGCCCAGGGAAGCCGCACCGAAAAAGAAGACCGCATGGAGCGCCAGCCTGAAACAGATACTTAAAGACCGCGATGCCTTCATAGACCTGCTGGAAGCTGATGATGCCGACCTGTATACGCCATTCGCACACGGAGACGGGCAGAACCTGCTTCGAGAAGCCCTGCTGCTGGCCGATCACGCTGCATACCATACCGCGGAGATCATAGTCATAAGGCGGCTTTTAGGAAATTGGGAATAAGCGCAATGCAAGCTTAGCAAACCCGCCCTGCACTTATTTCATCCTAAGGCACAGTTTTTATAGCGATTACATAAAACTAATTTTTATGCGCGTATTAGGGATCATATTAGTGGTTGCAGGCATTTTGATGTTCGTGTTCAACGGCTTCAGTTACAAAACAGAAAAGAGAGTGGCCGATATAGGTCCGCTTAAGATAGATAAAGAACAGAACCACAGCATAGGCTGGCCGGTATATGCCGGAGCCGTGACGCTGATAGCAGGCATAGCGGTGCTGCTGGTAGGCAGAAAGAAGTCTTAGCGATCTGTTGGAATATTCGCTAATTTTGTGCGTACATGAAGGTTCGCATTACCACCCTCTTATTCCTACTGATAGTGACCGCTGCTCATGGGCAGGACAAGGACAAACTTTTTGGCGTTGAAGCCCCGAAGACCCGGAGCGGCTTCATACTCAGCGGCCAGGGAGATTTTGATATCCCGGCAGCTGATATGGCCAAACGCTTCGGCGTCAGCTATCGCGTAGGGCCGTCAGTGCTTTATAAGACATCGTCAAACTGGATCTTCGGTGTGAAGTGGGACTTTATCCTCGGCAGCAAGATAAAGCAGGACTCCCTGATGATCAACATCACCGACAAGTACTCGGCAAAGAGCGGCGGTCTGTATGAGTTCATCAACAACAGCGGTGAGCGCGTGGGTATACCCGTGTACGAGCGCGGATATGCCGCAGGGATCACCGCGGGCAAAATAATACCGATCAACAGGCTGCACCCGGACAATGGGCTTACACTGCTCACCACCGTGGGCTTTATACAGCATAAGCTGGATATCTACGACAAAGACAAAGCCGTGCCCCAGCTGCGTGGCGCCTACCTGAAAGGATACGACAGGCTGACCAATGGCGCATTCGTGGAGGAATATGTCGGCTATAGCTACTTTGGCAAGCACCAGCTCGTCAATTTCACTATAGGCCTTGATGCCTTGTTTGGCTTTACCCAGGACCGCCGCGACTATCTCTTTGATGTGATGCGGTCTGACAACAAGCAGCGCCTGGATATACTCTATGGCCTGCGGGCAGGCTGGTTCATACCCATCTTCAAGAGAAAATCTGAAGATCTTTTGTTTGAATAAACGTCGGTAAATTCTAAAGTCCGAAAAACAAATAAGAATAGTATATTGTAACTACTTTCCATTCTGATGACCATATGAAAACTTCGTGGTCACCGGTCCCGATGGCCATCGGGTGGAATTTTCACTTTTGAATTTTAACAAGGGATGTTTATAGAACCGTTTCGTACCGGCAACAAAAAAGGATGGATGGAAGTCATCTGCGGCTGCATGTTCTCCGGCAAGACTGAAGAGCTTATTCGCAGGCTGAAGCGGGTGCAGATAGCCGGACTTAAGACCGAGATCTTCAAGCCCGCGATAGATGTGCGCTACGACATCAATGATATCGTCTCGCACGACTCGCACCGGATAAGGTCTACACCGGTAGATAATTGTTATAACATCCTGCTGCTTGCTTCTGATGTGGATGTGGTAGGTATAGATGAGGCACAGTTCTTTGATGCGGGCATTGTAGATGTGCTCGAACAACTCATGCTGCGCGGCACCCGGGTGATCGTTGCCGGGCTGGATATGGACTTCGCAGGTAAACCATTTGGCCCTATACCGGCGCTGCTGGCAAGGGCCGAATACATAACCAAACTGCACGCCATATGCGTAAAGTGCGGTGATATTGCCAACTACTCCTATCGTAAAGCCAAGATAGATGACCAGGTGCTGCTGGGTGAGAAAGACGTATACGAACCACGCTGCCGGAACTGTTATTATAACTGATCAAATATACATCAATAAGCCGCATTGCGAAATTCCAGCCTGCAATCATTACTTTTGCACGATGCACCGTTTTCTTACCCTCTTCTTAGTAAGCTTGCTGATCGTCCAGGGGAGCCACGCGCAACAGGGTGGCAACATGGACAATGTATGGTCGCTGGAGCGCTGCGTTCAGTACGCCATTGACCACAACATTTCCATAAAGCAAGATTCGCTGAATGCGCGCCTTGCAAGATATACGCTAAAACAGAGTGTGTTATCGCAGCTGCCGGTGGTAAGCGCCAATGGCAGCTATGGCAAAAGCTTCGGCCGATCCATCAACCCGACGACCAACCAGTTCGTAGATGCTGGCTATGATTTTGTGAGCGCTTCCGGTACGGGCAATCTCTTATTATTCGGATGGATGCAGGTACGCAATACGATTGAAAAAAACAGGTACAGCCTGGAGGCTTACCTCGCTGACCTGGACCAGCTCAAAGATGACGTATCACTGAATGTTGCTAACAGCTTCCTCACTACCCTGCTGGCGCAGGAGCAGATCAACATCAGCAAAAACCAGGTAGATCTTTCTAAAGCGCAGCTCGCCCAGACAAGGGCCTTTACGGATGCAGGGCGTTTGCCCGAGCTAAATGTTGCCCAATTGGAATCGCAACTAGCAACCGACAGCTCGAATCTTATCAACTCAATTGCTAATTACAACTCTGCTGTGCTGGACCTGAAGTCACTCCTCAACCTCGACTTTGCAGTACCGTTCAGTATTAAGATACCGGATGTAGAGGTACGTGATCAGATGATGGTATCCAATCTGCAGCCTGAGGAAGTATACCAGAAGGCACGTACACATTTCGGCTCCGTGAAAAGCAGCATACTGCGTGTGAGTGCCGCAGAAAAAGGCCTGGCCGCATCTAAAGGGAATTTGTATCCGCAGTTTTCGGTAGGTTACCAGGTGGGCAGTAACTGGGCCAGCAACTACTACAACTATATTACCACGCCTACCGGCTATACGCAATCGCCCTATTATGCGCTTGATTCAGCAGGACATCAGTATCCTATCTATACGCCGGGCTCAACGGTAACCACATCGCCTATTCCGCTTGGAACTCAGTTGAACAACAACCTGAGACAAACGGTATTTGTAGGAGTGAACGTGCCGATATTAAACGGCTGGCAATCACAATACGCTATTCGCCAGGCCAGGATAAATCTCGAAACGCAGGAGCTTAACGAATACAATGCCGAGCTGACCCTGAAGCAAAATGTATACAAGGCGCACAACAACGCACTGAACTCTATACAAAAATATTATGCAGCGAAGCGCGCCGACGAAGCTGCAAAACGAGCGCTGGACTTCGCTACCAAGCGTTACGACCTTGGGCTTACGAGTACCGTAGACCTTCTGGTAACTCAGAACTCTGCGTTCACCGCGGCAGCAAACCTGGCGCTTGCCAAGTATGACCTGATCTTCAAACTAAAAGTCATTGACTATTACCTCGGCAAGGAACTAAAATTATGATGAACCAACTGAAAGAAGTGCTGTTCAGCGCTACGAAAGAAGCCGGGGAGATAATACTTCGTTACTTCGATGGCACTTTTAAAATAGACCATAAAGAAGGCATCAACAACCTGGTAACAGAAGTTGACAAACTAGCCGAGGATAAGATCATCAAAGTGATACGCGCCACATTTCCCGCGCACAGCATCATCAGCGAGGAGGCAGGAGAACTGATAAAACCCTCCGACTATCAATGGATCATAGACCCGATTGACGGCACGGTGAACTTTGCACATGGCATACCAATATGCTGTGTAAGCATCGGCCTGCTGTACCAGGATGATCTTATTATGGGCACGGTGTTCAACCCCATGATGAACGAACTTTTCTTCGCAGAAAAAGGCAAGGGTGCAACACTGAATGGCAAGCCCATAGGTGTATCTTCAAAGAGTGACTTCAATACTGCATTCCTGGTTACCGGCTTTCCTTATAACTGGCCGGACGGCCCCGAACACCCAATAAAAGTTTTTGAGA
The DNA here is from genome assembly GCA_903851455.1 of uncultured Bacteroidota bacterium. Lineage (GTDB taxonomy): Bacteria > Bacteroidota > Bacteroidia > Chitinophagales > Chitinophagaceae > Nemorincola. The sequence continues at coordinate 7,068 of CAINOM010000590.1, forward strand.
AACTGATACTGGAAGGCCTCCCGATACGGCGTCTTGGCTCAGCAGCCATTGACTTGTGCTGGGTGGCCTGTGGCCGGTTCGATGGTTTCTGGGAATACAATCTTCAGGCATGGGATGTAGCCGCAGGCTATCTTATAGTGCAGGAGGCAGGGGGTAAGATAACTGACTTTGACGGCGCTCCCGCGAATGTATTTACCAAGCAAACCCTGGCGACCAATGGCCTGATACACGACGCCATGCTGAAGGTGATAAAGAGGAAAACGAATTAAAGTAGAATTGGGAATTAGTAATTTGTAATTAGGATTGCTTCCCATTTTTGTTGAACAAACCGGGTAAACTTCACTCATCAAAAAATTCCAAAAAAACAATCCAATTCCCAAACAAAATGGAAACATCAAGAACAGAAATAGCATCATTGGGCGAGTTTGGCCTTATTGAGCATCTTACTATGAACAACGAGACCCGCCAGGCAGGTACCCTGCTCAGCGTGGGTGATGATGCCGCCGTTATAGACCAGTTTGGCCGTCAGTGCGTTATCTCTAATGACCTGCTGCTGGAAGGCGTGCATTTCGACCTGATGTATACGCCGCTGAAACACCTGGGTTACAAGGCCGTAGTGGTAAATTTATCAGACATATACGCCATGATGGCTACGCCTACGCACATTACCCTGGCGATTGGCATTTCAAATAAGTTCTCGGTAGAGGCCCTGGATGAGTTTTATGAAGGTGTATATGCAGCATGTGAGCAATTCAACGTAGACCTCATTGGCGGCGACACATCAACTTCAAAAATAGGCTTCATCATCAGCGTTACCGCCGTAGGCGAGGTGGCGCCCGATAAGTACGTAACCCGCGCCGGCGCGAAGGTAAATGACCTGATCTGCGTATCCGGTACGCTGGGAGCGGCATACCTGGGCCTGCAACTGCTGGAAAGAGAGAAAAAGATATTCCTGGAAAACCCGGGTATTCAGCCCGACCTCGAGAACCAGAAGTATCTCGTCGGCCGCATGCTGAAGCCAGAGCCTCGTGCAGACATAGTAGAGTGGCTGGAACAGGCAGGTGTAATGCCTACATCCATGATCGATGTAAGCGACGGCCTCAGCTCAGAGTTGCTACACATATGCAACAGCAGTGATACCGGCTGCATACTCTACGAAGAAAAAATACCGATACATGATGATGCGCGCAAGATGGCGCTGGAATTCCAGGTGGGCGCTGTAGCCTGTGCACTGAGCGGCGGGGAAGACTACGAGCTCCTCTTTACCATAAAGCAGGAAGACTATGAAAAAGTGGCCCGCAATGTGGACATAAGCGTGATCGGATACATCACCGAAAAGGAAGAAGGAGCAAACCTCCTCACCACCGGCGGCAACAAGCACAAGCTCACGGCGCAGGGCTGGAACGCATTCCGCTCATAATAGACAATAATCGAAAGTTAAAAAGTAGCGATAAACAAGGCGCAAAAAAGGAAATTTGCCTTTAAAAATCGGAAAATAATACCGCTTTTACGCCCTGTTAAAGTATTTTTTTGTATTTTACGCTCAAATATTCATCACATGAAGATTTGGAAATTAACTTTACTTACCGGCCTCCTATTCGCCGCCATAATGTCTGCTGTTTTTTATACATCCTGTGTGCAGGACGCATGTAACAATGTAACCTGTTTTCATGGCGGCGCATGTGGAAATGGCGTATGCCGCTGCCCCACCGGCTATGAAGGCCCAACCTGCCAGACGCTGTCTACAGACCGCTTTATTGGTGGGTACGCAGGCTATACATCGTGCAATAATACACAGCAGGTGATAGATACTGCCTTCATTACCGTTGGCGATGCGATCAACACGGTGAACATAAAGCTGAATAGCATCAGCCCCAAGATACTGCAAGGCTATGTGAACAATAATGCAAGTACTTACTCGATCATCGTAACAAATAACGACAGTTCCCTGAACAATTCTATCTTTTACCAGAGGATCTTCACCGTTACACTGCAGAGTGATAAGAGCCTGTCGATCCATGAGTATGAGTACAACATTTTCAATACAGCTTCCGGCCTGGACACAATTGCTAACAACTGTACTTTCTTAGGGTTTAAATATTAATTCACATCATCCGGAATCACTGCCGCTCTCGTTCCGAAAACAGGGCGCGGCTGTTGCTGATAACTTTATTTATAACGGGGGGTTGGGACTATGTCAATAAAAGTTGAAGCGCTTACCAAGGTTTACGACACGCAGATCGCCGTCAATAATATTTCTTTTGAACTGAAGAAGGGAGAGATAGTGGGTTTCCTGGGGCCTAATGGCGCAGGCAAATCTACTACCATGAAGATGATCACCGGCTACCTGCCTGCCACCTCCGGCAAGGCCATGGTTTGCGGTTTTGATGTGCAGGAAAAACCAATGGAAGTGCGCCAGCGTGTAGGTTACCTGCCGGAAGCTAACCCGCTTTATTATGAGATGTATGTGCGTGAATATCTTGAATTCACAGCTGGCATTCACAAACTCGGCAAAGACCGCAAAAAGCGCATCGAAGAGATGATATCACTTACCGGCCTTGGCAAGGAAGCACACAAGCACATAGGAGCGCTCTCAAAAGGATACAAGCAGCGGGTAGGTCTGGCACAGGCCATGCTGCACGACCCGGAGGTGCTGATACTGGACGAGCCTACCTCAGGCCTTGACCCGAACCAGATCGTGGAGATACGCGACCTCATTAAGAATATTGGCAGCTCAAAAACCGTATTGCTCTCTACCCATATCATGCAGGAAGTGCAGGCCATGTGCAGCCGCGTCATCATCATCAATAATGGCAGCATAGTAGCCGACGACTCTATCGAACATCTGCAGCAGGTAAATACCAAGAAAGATGTGCTCATTGTAGTTTTCGAAAAAGATATCGACACTACTCTTTTCCGCGAGCTTAAAAACCTGGAAAACTACGAAAACCTTGCCCCTAAAAAATGGCAGCTCATCACCAATGATCCTGAAGGCCTAAGAAGGGATGTAATGCAATGGGCCGTGAAGCACGATATCAATATCAGTTCCTTGCAAGCTGAGACCCAAAGCCTGGAAGACGTGTTCCGCAGACTTACCGGAAGTAAAGAAAAGGTCGCTCTATAGCCCCTGTGCCTGTTTGTAAAATGCCAAACGAAATCTACTTTTGCGTATCCGCGGGATAACATAAATTATTATGCTTTTTAACTCATTTGATTTTTTAATCTTCTTCCCGCTAGTTACCCTGATCTATTTTTTGCTGCCACATAAGTTTCGCTGGTTTCATCTGCTGGTGGCAAGCTGCGTATTTTACATGTTTTTCATTCCCGTTTATATTCTCATTTTACTGTTCACCATAGTAATAGATTATATCGCCGGCAGGGTCATTGAAAATGCGCCCGACTCAAAAAAGAAGCTGTTCCTTATAATAAGTATTGTGGCTAATGTGGGTGTGCTGGCATTTTTTAAATACTATAATTTTTTCGCTGCCAATTTCAATGCCTTCTTTCACATAACACACATCCATGCGAACATTGCCCTCTTAAAGATCATTCTGCCTATCGGGCTGTCATTTCACACTTTCCAGGCTATGAGCTATACCATAGAGGTATACAGGGGCAACCAGAAAGCAGAACGGCACTTTGGCATCTATGCACTGTATGTAATGTTCTACCCCCAACTGGTGGCCGGGCCTATTGAAAGGCCACAGAATGTATTGCACCAGTTTCATGAGCGGCATGATTTCAACTGGGACAAATGCAAAGAGGGGCTGAAACAAATGATGTGGGGCTTCTTTAAAAAGATAGTTATAGCTGAGCGCCTCGGGATAGTAGTAGACAATGTGTATAACCAACCCGGAAAATTTACAGGCGCTTCGTTTGTGATCGCCGCTATCTTTTTTTCGTTCCAGATATATTGCGACTTTTCAGGCTATTCAGATATTGCCTTGGGCTCGGCAAAAGTAATGGGCTTTGACCTGATGCAGAATTTTAACCGGCCCTATTATTCCCGCTCGATCTCGGAATTCTGGAGAAGGTGGCATATATCTTTGTCCACGTGGTTCTTCGACTATCTTTTTAATCCGCTGGTAGCAGCGCTGCGCAGGTGGCGCAAGTGGGCCATCGCATTTGGCCTGATCGTTACTTTTTTTATCAGCGGTCTTTGGCACGGGGCCAGCTGGAACTATATTATTTGGGGTTCGTTTTACGGAGTGGCGCTTGTCTATGAATTCCTGACAAAGGCATGGCGCGAGCGGATATTTGAGCGCATGCCTAAAGGCGTCGCCTCTTTTACAGGCAGGGCTTTTACCTTCAGCTATGTAGTATTCGCATCTATTTTTTTCAGGGCAAATAATCTGCGCGATGCGAAGTACATAATCGCTCATTTGTTCACCGGGTGGAAAGGCGTTTTTTCACCGGGCGGAATAAAGGCGGTGATAACAGCGCTTGGCGGCAACGATACAGTATACGGCACGTTTAATGTAGGACTTGGCATATTACTCATCCTTGCGCTGGAATACATGCAGATGAAAATGAAGTCGAATAACGTGAGCATCCTGGTGCAAAACAAACCTGTGGTATGGCGATGGAGTTTTTATTTACTGATGGTTACTTCTATTTTACTTATTGGCGCTTACAGTGAGCGGGAATTCATTTATTTTCAATTTTAGCCTGCATGAAGACCGCCGTAAAATATAGCATAATATTCCTTGTTCTACTTTCGGGTATCCTGTACCTGATACAGTTTACGCTTGACTACTTCTACAAAAAAAGAGCTACTGATAAATATGCGCTGGTGCTAAACCATAAAGCAGATCCCGAGGTGATGATATATGGTCCGTCCAGCACTTTAAAACATTTCAGTTGCCCGATCATTAAACGAACTACTGGCTACGACTCATACAATATGGGCTATGACGGTATGTTCTTCCTGCAGTTCAACGCACTTATAAAAGAGCATCTGACCTATGAAAAAAACTGTAAGTACGTAGTAATAGGCTGCAACATGTTTATGGGTAAGGACTATGCCATAAGGACCCCGAACTCATTTTATCCGTTTGTAAATGAAGACAACGTTTATAACTCACTTGAGGAAATAGAGCCGCGGAAAATATTCCTGGCCAGGTATATGCCGGGATATAAACTAACGCTTATCTCCAAAGGCTACTACAT
>CAINOM010000591.1 GCA_903851455.1 uncultured Bacteroidota bacterium
CTGGGATAGTGCGGTCTTTGATACGGCCATTGAGCTTGCCCCATGCTATCATACTACCGGCAAATGAAACAGTACCGATAAGCATACCCAGCACCACAACGATCATTTTCCCTGTTTCAGGAATATAGCTGGGATCAACGGACATAGCATCCATCACGCGGCGATACTCAACTATAGATATCAGCATGGCACAGGCGCCGCCCATACCGTTGAAGAGGCTCACCATTTCAGGCATGGCGGTCATCTGAACTTTTTTGGCTGCCATTGTGCCCACCACTGTTCCTATTGCAAGGGCCGCAAATATCCATATATAGTTATGCAGATGCTCTGCGTTCTCGCTTCTGAAAAGGAATATCGTACCGAAGATAGATATGATCATACCCGCCGCAGCAACAAGGTTCCCCTTTCTTGCTGTATCCGGATGCGAAAGCATTTTTAAGCCCATAATAAATGTAACAGAGCCTATCAGGTAACATAATTGTAATAAAGCGTTTCCCATTTTTTGTTTGGAATTTGTAATTAGGAATTTGGATTTTGGAACTTCCTCTTTGGATTTTTATCCTTAAGCTTTGGGATTGGGTTTTTTCTTTTTGCTGAACATTTCCAGCATGCGGTCTGTAACCACAAAGCCACCAACCACGTTAAGCGTACCCAGTATCACCGCCAGGAAACCGAGCGTGAGCGCCACATAGTCATCCGTCTTGGCTTCGCCCATGACGATGATCGCCCCTATGATCACCACGCCGTGAATGGCGTTGGCGCCGCTCATCAGCGGTGTATGCAGTACGGAAGGCACCCGGGAGATAACTTCTATTCCCAGGAAAATGGAAAGGATGACGATCGTAACTAAACGATAGGTCGCTTCATTTGTAAACAGCTCTGTAATTGCGTGCATATTTTTGGAATTTGTCTTTTGGAATTGGAAATTGGGATTGTTTCTACAATGATGTTTTATGCAACGACTCCTGTCAGTGCAAGCACTCTGTCATTAACAATATTGCCGCCATGCGTGATGCAGGTGCCTTTTACGATATCGTCCTCAAAATTCAGATTGAGTCCGCCATCCTTATCGATAATGAGTTTTGCAAAATTGAGTACGTTCTTGGCATACAGCTTACTGGCATCTGCTGAGGTGGTGGCAGCCAATGAAGAGTTACCAACTATTGCCACGCCATTGTGCATTACAGTTTTGTCATTCTCGGTCAGGTCTGTGTTGCCACCCGTCACTGAGGCTATGTCTATGATCACCGAGCCGGGCCGCATATCTTCTATCATGGCCTTTGTAATAAGTATAGGCGCCTTTTTGCCGGGTATCTGTGCTGTAGTTATTATTATATCCGACTTCTTTGCATGCTCATGGATCTTCTCCCGCTGCCTGCGCTGGAAATCTTCGCCCTGCTCCACCGCATAACCACCTGCTTTAGAAGCATCGGCTGCGCCTTCCACTTCCACGAATTTCGCCCCAAGGCTCATTACTTCTTCTTTCACCGCCGGGCGGGTATCAAATACTTCTACCACCGCTCCAAGCCTCTTGGCTGTAGCTATCGCCTGCAGCCCCGCTACGCCGGCGCCCAGTATGAGCACCTTGGCCGGTGGTATACTACCAGCAGCGGTCATGAACATTGGGAAATACCTGCAATATTGTGTAGCGGCAGTAAGTACCGCTTTATAGCCTGCTATGTTGGCCTGCGAGCTCAGCACGTCCATTGACTGGGCGCGGGTGGTACGCGGAATGGTATCCATACTGAATACCGTATAACCCTTTTCGGCCATCTGCTGCATGAGGTGGTGATTGAACAACGGCTGGAATATGCCTAGCAGCACTGCACCGGGCTTCGCATCCCGCGCATTGCCTGTTTGCATAGACAGTACCATATCAGCACCGGTGCGTATTTCCTGTGCACTCTTTATGGCTGCACCAGCAGTGATATATGCCTGGTCGTTAAAAAATGCGGTGTCGCCCGCGCCCTGCTCTACCCATACGGTCACATTCATTTTTACGAAGGCAGCCACCACTTCCGGCACCAGGGACACACGTGTTTCCGGGGCTTGCTCTTTTAGTACACCTATGATCATATACTACGAAATCGTTTTAAAGATTGGGGTAAAATAGAAGTTTTCCGTGAAAAAAGAAAATTCAATTTCAAAAATGGGCGAAAAAGGTCATCGCGCAGCGTGTAAAAGTTCTCTCGCCAAGGCGCAAAGCCCGCTAATGCCCTCATTTTGTTTTCAAGGGCGCAAAAATGGTCAATTTAACTGCGGCACGTGCAGTTCAGCCGCATTACTAATGGTTGTTGCAGACATTTGATCCCTTTAGGATCAGCGTTGCGATCATGAATTTTAAAAAAATGTTGTC
>CAINOM010000592.1 GCA_903851455.1 uncultured Bacteroidota bacterium
GACCATAATTTTATTGTTTCAAACATCACAAAGAAAATGAATGTTTTTCTTGATGATAAGCCATGTGACGTATTTGGTAGCGACCTGAGAGTAACCACACCTCAGTTTGATTCTTTTATGTACCCTGACCTTACAATTTTGCGCGAAGAAATTAAAAGCAAGGAAAATGGCTTTGATACGCTTACAAATCCTGGTGCAATCGTTGAGGTGATGAGTCATTCCACAAAGGGCTTTGATATGGCTTTTAAGTTTCGTTATTACAAGCAGATCCCATCCTTACAGGAATATATTTTAGTTGACTCAACACGGTGTTTTGTACAAGTGCACAGACGGGAAAGTGATAATTCCTGGGCGGAAGCGGTTAATATTGAAGATATCAATTCAATTCTTACCATTAGCACTATAAACATGCAATTGCCCGTGGTCGATATTTACAGAAGAGTTTCTTTTGCTAAATAATACACCGCAATTTCTTTTCATCATTATTCTACTAAAAGATGCGCGTTAGCGTACGCCCCATTTATGGCACAAAATCAAACAAGAAGCGAAGAACTATTTGACCGGGCAAAGAAAACGATACCGGGTGGTGTGAACTCACCGGTGCGTGCATTTAAGAGTGTGGGTGGTACGCCTATATTTATGGAGCGGGCCAGGGGCGCTTATATGTACGATGCGGATGGCAAGAGATATATAGACTATATCAACTCATGGGGGCCAATGATGCTGGGGCATGCCTATGAGCCTGTGGTGAAAGCCATACAGGATAAAGCTGCCGGATCGACTTCTTTTGGTGCTCCGACTGAGCTGGAGATAGAAATGGCCGAACTAATAGTAAGCATGGCGCCAAATGTGGATATGGTGCGTATGGTGAGCAGTGGTACAGAGGCCTGTATGAGCGCATTGAGATTGGCCAGAGGGTATACGGGCCGTAATAAATTTATCAAGTTCGAAGGCTGCTACCACGGCCATGCAGATGCATTTCTTGTGAAGGCAGGGAGTGGGGTAGCTACATTCAATATTCAAACCGTGCCGGGCGTGACAGCGGGTGTATCTATGGATACGCTTACAGCGCCATATAATGATCTCGCTGCAGTGCAGCAACTGGTGGACGAGAACAAAGGTGAAATTGCTGCTATTATCATAGAACCCGTAGCCGGGAATATGGGGTGCATTATTCCTGAGCCGGGGTTTATGGAAGGGTTGCGGGCGATCTGTGATAAAGAAGGCATTGTATTCATATTCGATGAAGTGATGACGGGGTTCCGTCTTGCAGCAGGTGGTGCGCAGGAACGACTGGGTATCCATGCCGACCTTGTGACCTACGGCAAAGTAATAGGCGGAGGTATGCCCGTGGGGGCTTTTGGTGGTAAGGAAGAGATCATGCGGCATATAGCGCCGCTTGGCAACGTATACCAGGCGGGCACACTCAGTGGTAATCCGATTGCTATGATAGCCGGTTATACCATGTTGAAAACATTGAAGGATAATCCAGGTATCTACAAGGAGTTGGACGACAAAACAGCTTACCTGCATAAAGGCCTTTCCGGCGCATTAGTTGACTGCAATGTTCCGCATGCCATCAATCGCTTTGGGTCGATGATCAGTGTGCATTTTAGCGATAAGCCCGTAAATAATTTTGCAGCGGCTGCTGCAGCGAATAATACATTGTTCAATAACCTCTTTCACGCTATGCTGGAGAACGGTGTTTACCTGCCGCCATCTGCTTTTGAGACGTGGTTTATCAGTACTGCACTTTCGATGAAAGACATTGATTATACCGTAGAAGTGGCCGGTGAATTTCTTGCCACTTTGCGATAAGAAATCACACAGCTTTCGCATTAAAAAATAAATTTTATAAAA
>CAINOM010000593.1 GCA_903851455.1 uncultured Bacteroidota bacterium
AAAAAAGAAACCCTTGAAAGTCGCTACTATCAAGGGTTTCAAATGTAAACTGTGGTCCCTCAGGGACTCGAACCCTGGACCCGCTGATTAAGAGTCAGCTGCTCTAACCAACTGAGCTAAAAGACCATTAATTTGGGAGTGCAAATGTAAAAGAAAAATCGTTACCCCAAAAATGTTATTCTAAAAAACACGGCCCGTATTTTAATAAAGCCGCTGTGAGTATCTTTTTGCCTCATTATTTTGCATTAACAATCAATTAACCTAGTTTTGGCCGAAATTTTTCTCGAATTATGAAATCACTATTGATCTTATTAACCTTCACTACTTGCTCATTCCAGGCCCTCTCCCAGGATGTTTTTATTGGCACCACCAAAGACAAAGTAGTCAGCTATTACATCATGTCCATACGCCACAGCAAAGGCGGGGCAATGGATGTTTTTGAGCGTGTAAAGCCTACAGATGGACAGCTTCAGACGTTTCGCAAGCAACTGATAGAACAAAGAACGAAGGAAAAACTGGAAACTGACGGCTTTGAAAAGGTAGCCTACTACCGGCGCAGGATACAGTACAATTGTAAAGGCAAGGTTTACCGCATTCGCGAGTGTACCTACTACGACATCAACGGAAAGGAAATCAGCACTAACGACCCTGACCCATCTGAATCTGCAAAGTGGGAATTTGTACCCCCTGCTACCATGCGTGAGGTGGAATTTAACAAGACCTGCAATTAGTGAGCATCGCCGTCATGATCTGCATTAACGGCAATTGACTTATTTTTGAATAAAACCATGCAGGTCGTGAAGTCACTCGTGATATTACTTGCCGTTACCTTTTGCTCATTCCAGGCCATATGCCAGGAGGTTTTCCTTGGCGCTACAAAGGATAAGGTAACTAGCTATTATATCATGTCCATCAAGCGTAACAGCAACGGAGCCGTGGATGTTTTTGAACGTGTAAAGCCCGCTGATGGCCAGCTCCAGGTGTTTCGCCAACAGGTGATCGCGCTGCGAAAACGAGAGAAAATGGATATTGATGGTTTTGAGAAACTAGGTTATTATCGCCGCCGCATACAATATAGCTGTGGCGGGAAATTGTTCCGCCTGCGTGAGTGCACTTACTACGACATCTACGGAAAAGAAATAAGCAGCGTAGACCCGGAGCAGTCGGAAGCCGTAAGATGGGAGCCGGTGCCTCCTTCTACCATGCGCGAATTAGAATTCAACAAAGCCTGCAGGTAAACTTATAACTTCCAGTCGATGATCTGCTTCTCCCACTCCTTGCGGTATGGGGTCTCCACTTTAATATAGTTATCGGTAAAGCCTTCCATCATGGCGTTCTTTCCCGCAATCTCAAACAACACCTTGCGCGTGGCGCCGCGATGCTGCTCGGTGAAGTATTGCATCTTCTGATAGGAAAGATTACGTAGTATCTTGTTGCGCTCATTGCGCACATGCACCGGCACTATTGGCTTTATATTGGGGGCAAGTGTATTGGTCCGCTCTGAATAGGTGAACACATGCAGGTACGACACCTCGATGCGATGCAGGAAATCATAGGTCTCTCTGAAGTCATCATCGCTTTCCGAAGGGAAGCCAGTGATCACATCAGCACCTATACAGCAGTGTGGCATCAGCTGCTTTATCTGCGCTACCCTATCTTCATACAGCTCACGCTTGTACCTGCGGCGCATAAGGCCTAATATCTTGTCGCTGCCGCTTTGCAACGGAAGATGAAAATGAGGCATAAACAACCTGGACTGCGCCACAAACGCGATGATCTCATTGGTAAGCAGATTGGGCTCTATCGATGATATGCGGATACGAGCTATGCCTTGCTCTTCATCCATCGCTTGTATCAACTCATAAAATGAACTGTTTCGTGTTTTTCCGCCATCAGCTCCCTTTCCAAAATCGCCTAAGTTGATCCCTGTAAGTACGATTTCTTTAGTGCCCGCAGCAGCAAGCTCACGCATGTTGCGCAGCACGCCTTCTATACTGTCGCTCCGGCTGTGGCCGCGGGCAAGCGGAATGGTGCAAAAACTGCAGTTATAATCGCAGCCGTCCTGCACCTTCAGAAAGGCACGGGTGCGGTCATTGGCCGAGAAAGAGCTATGAAATCCCCCTACTTCTTCTATATCGCACGAACATATTTTGGCTCCGCCACCGTCCGCGGGTCCTTTGGTTATTTCCTTCAGATGTTTAGCTAAATTGAATTTTTCGGCAGCGCCAAGCACAAGGTCTACACCGTCTATCTGCGCTATCTCCTTAGGCTTTAGCTGTGCATAGCAGCCGGTTATTACTACCATCGCCTGTGGCGCACGCTTCTGTATGCGGCGCACGATCATACGGCACTCCTTGTCTGCATTCTCTGTTACCGAGCAAGTGTTGATCACATATACATCGGCCTCTTCGTCAAAATCCTTTTTCACAAAACCGTCAGCCTCCAGTGTTCGCGTAAGCGTAGAGGTCTCTGAATAGTTGAGTTTACAACCTAAAGTATGGAAGGCTACGGTTTTGCCCATACAAATGTCTGATTTACCCCATTGGTAAGTTGGGGGTGCAAAACTACGGTAATATTACATTCTTAGGCACAGCATTTGCAATACTTTATGTATGAGGAAGATAGCAGCATCAGTGATCGTAGCGATGGTTTTCATATTGCCATCCTGTATTAAGGTAAACCCTTTAGGAAACATCAATGTAAAATTCCCCTACAGCCAGCAGGTAACAATACCCGAAGTAGCAGGGGATACTTTTGGTACCGCGCTGCCCATTGCGGGAATTGCCATATCTCTACCGGCAGTTCCGATGGTCACCAATTCGCAACAGTATATTACCCAGTACAACACTTCAGCAAGCAAAATAACTAGCGTAGATCTTGACAGTTTTGCATTGCAGATATTATCGCCGGGTAATCAGAACTTCGATTTCTTAGACAGTGTACAACTATATATCTCAGCGCCATCGCAACCGGAGGTTCTTGTTGCATATGCCTACAACGTGCCAAAGGGACAGGCAACGTTAAACCTCACAACAATGACCAACGTGAACCTGAAAAGCTACTTCATCCAGGACACGGTATACCTGAGGCTGAACACCCACGTAAACGCCGTACCGGCAACCGGCACGCAACTCAACATGTACTCGGTATTTCACATGCTCGCAGACCTTCTTGGCTAGAAGCGGTAGCCGATGCGGAAACCACCCTGAGCAATAAATGCAGTGTTTTGGTTCAATCCACCCACGCGGTTCATATAGCTGAAACCGAGGCCCAGCTCAAGGCCGAGGTAAACATGCGGGCTCGGATTAATATTCAGGGAATTGTTCACTACAATACCAAGCATGAAGTGCGACTGTGTCTGGTATGAGGAAGGATTGCCAGAAGAAGGATCATAATACGTCGATGATTTTTGTCCATCTGCGATAACAAGCGAAGGCCCTACCGCGTAACGAACTATCCCGAAACTTCCCGTCGGGTATACCTTTATTCCTGGCATTGCATAAAACATAGCATCCTGGTGCCCATTTACGGTAGAACCACTGGCCGCGTCATAATACGTACTGTTCAGGTTGAGCGTCAGCGCCGTGGGCAGGTAAAAAGCGATAACGCCCTTTTTATCTATCGCCCGCTCATAGCTAAGACCGAGGCCAAGACCGTTTTCACTGAACTGCATGGGAGAGATAGCCAGGACATTTGTTTTATAAGCCGACTTCGGTTCTGCAGCAGAGCCATCGTCGTCTTTGCGATGACGCGATGAACGGGGAGTGCGCACACCATCAAAGGAGTCCTCGCTTCCATTCTGATAAACGATCTTCGCGACCTCGGCCTTCACGATAGTATATTCAGGGCCTGTCTGGTTGTCAAATCGCAGGTATGTGACCGTCTTGGTGCCAACGCTCTTTATCTTTGCTTCGATAACTTCGCCGTCTCTCTTGTGTATCTTGTCCTGGGCCCATGCGGATCCAAATAATGCTGTTGCTACCAGGGAAAATAGAAGTGTTTTAAACTGCATAATCTGCTGTTTTAAGAGGTTCAAGAATGTTTTTAGTACCGGTATCCGACTTTAAACCCGAACTGGATGAAAGGTCCGGCAAGTCCGGCAAGTATCGCATCGTAATTTGAGTGGCGGTTGTCTGAGAAAGGTATGCCGCTGGCAAGATCAATAGCCATATAAAAGTGCCTGGTCGCTGTGATGTTTATTGAATTGGACAGCATAAGTCCAAACATAGAATAATGATAAGTATCGTATGGCGAACCAGTATTCTCGTTATACACACCCAGCGGCTCACTGCCAAAATTGCAAAACAGCGATAGCCCCAGTGAATACCTGACCCGCTCCCTGTTAGTGGCAGGGTAAAACTTTACGCCCGGCATAAAGAAAACAGAGTGGTAACTGCCGCTATAATTTGTATAACCTGAACCACTATAGCTATAGAAGTAATTATTAAAGTCCTTGTTTGAGGTAAAGCTCATGAGGATGGGCAGGTTGAGGCCTATATGGCCGTGCTTATCCAACAACCGCTCATAACATATGCCGATCCCCACATCGTTCATAGAACCGTCAACTGATACTGAGTATGCAGCAGGCGTGATCGACAGGAAGTTATCGCCAAATCTTTTCTTTGCGTCTTTTCCGTTCTTTGCGCTGCCGCTTTTGCCCCCCTCACCCTTTGTGTGTTCCCCTCGTTGGCTATGTGTTTCAAAGTAGTCGGTCGTTCCATTTTGATAAACGATCTTGATCACTTCCTTTTTGAGGATCGTATATTCAGGGCCATCCTGGTTATCAAAGCGCTTATAAACGACTGCAGCTGGTTCCACCTTCTTTACCCTGGCTTCAATAACGCCGCCATCGGCTTTATATATTTTGTCCTGCGCACGGGCAGCAACCGAAATAGCTATGGAGGCGATAAAAAGTAATAAAACTCTTGACAGGTAGTTCATAATCGATTCCGTTTTTTATGGTTACTCTAGCAATATTCTCGACGTCACACGTTCTCCGTTCGCCACCGCAGTTACAAAGTAAACGCCGGGCGGGCTATCTAATTGTATTTGGGTGTCTGTATTTGTGAAAGATACTATTTCTTTTACTTTTTCACTAAGTGCGTTTGTCGTGATTATTGTAGCGTCTTCTTTCGCGCATGCCCCTACCCAATAAGCTAACTATACACAAACCTCCCGTGCTCACTCTCCACCACCACCTCTTTCTTCTCCGCAGTTTCCACATAGCCAGATACTTGTGCATCTATGTTGAAGCTTTTTGATATCTGTATTATTCCTGCTGCGGTGTCTTTATCAGTAAATATTTCCAGCCGCTGGCCCATGTTGAAGACCTGGTACATCTCCTTCCAGTCGGTACCTGCCGATTGTTGTATCATATTAAATAACGGCGGTATGGGCAGTAAATTATTCTTTACCACCCTTAGCGGTGCCGGCAGATAATGCAGGCATTTACTCTGCCCTCCTCCGCTGCAATGAATGATACCATGTATCTTGTCAAAGTGCTGCTGTAATACTTTCAGTACCACGGGCGCATAGGTGCGCGTAGGAGAGAGTATCATCTTCCCCACATTCAGCGGAGTTTCGGTAGCATCTGTTACCGCATACTTGCCGTTGTATATAACTTCGTCCGGCAGATTAGGATCTACACTCTCCGGGTACTTCTTAGCATATTCCTTTCTCAGCATCTCGTGGCGGGCGCTGGTGAGGCCATTACTGCCCATGCCGCTGTTGTATTTGTCTTCGTAGGTTGCCTGTCCGTAGCTGGCAAGGGAAACGACGACATCTCCTGCGCGCATATTCTCTGTGGTTACCAGCTTACTCCGCTCCATACGACATCCCATAGTACCATCTACGATCACGGTCCGAACCACATCTCCTACATCCGCTGTTTCCCCACCCAGGAAGTGGACATCTATGCCATAGTCTTTCAGTTTATCAAAGTAAGCCTGCGTGCCATTTATCAATGCCGATATAACGTCTCCGGGTATAAGATGCTTATTCCGACCTATGGTAGAGGAATAGGTAAATGGCCCGGTAGCGCCCACACACAGCAGGTCGTCAATGTTCATTACGATGCTGTCTATGGCTATACCTTGCCACACACTCATGTCGCCCGTTTCTTTCCAGTAGAGGTAAGCAAGAATTGACTTAGTTCCGGCACCATCGGCATGCATCAGGTTACAGTACGCAGGGTCATTTCCCCAATAGTCGGGATACACTTTGCAAAATGCATTCGGGAATAACCCCTTGTCGAGTTTGGCTACCGCCTTGTGTACGTCTTCTTTCTGCGCGGAAACACCCCGCTGGTTATAACGATTATTATCAGCCATTTATTAAGTTCTGGTCTTTTGTTATGCGCTCAAAAGTAACACTTTTGGAAAGAAGGCGTAGTCGGGAGATAACAATATCAGTTTAAACTGTATCTTTCTCTGAAATTATTCTAAAACCTAAAAAAATCTCGTATGCCACTTAACCAGATTATCCCAAAAACAATTGAGGAGTTGAAAAAACTCAGAAAAGCGCGTACCGCAGCTGTAGTAACCAGTACCCTGAAAATAAGCCCGCTCAATAAGCTAGCCCTCTGGATAACCGAACATGTTGGCAGCATGAAGTTCTTCCTGATCATATTTGTGTGGACCACGGTATGGCTGAGCTGGAATATGCTTGCGCCGGTTGCATCCCGGTTCGACCCGTTCCCCGCATTTGTATTGTGGCTGTTCATCTCCAATATGATCCAGCTTTTCCTCATGCCATTGATCATGGTGGGTCAGAACCTGCAGTCAACGCATGCTGATGCCCGAGCCGAAGCAGATTTCGAGGTAAATACGCAGGCAGAGCGCGAAATAGAAACGATATTGCTGCACCTGGAAAACCAGAACAAAGTAATTACGGAGATATTAGAAGAACTGAAGTCCAGGAAACAATAGTCCATGATGTATGCCGACGCTTTAGAAACAGCAAGACTAATTACCCGGTTCGTGGTGCCCACCGATGCGGAGCTGTGGACCGGGTACTTTAACGATCCGGTGAACTGCACCTTCGTGCCTAACCCCCGCATGCTCACAAACGAGCAACGGACGGAGGAAATGATCGGCTTCTGCCTGAAGAGATACCTGGAGAACCGGCTGGGGCTGCAGGCGCTGATACATAAAGAAACAGGAGAACTCATAGGGCTGTGTGGCCTGATGATACAAGAGGTGAACGGCAAGACCGTGACGGAAGTAGGCTATCATTTGCTACGCAAGTATTGGGGACAAGGCTATGCATCAGAGGCTGCGCAGCGGTTTCGCGACTATGGATTTGAAAATGATATGGCCGACTCTATTGTATCCATCATTCACCCGCTCAACTTCCTGTCTAAAAAAGTGGCAGAACGGAATGGGATGTCGCTGGCGGAAACCGGAGCATCATGGCGGGGATATGAAGTGGATGTCTTTAGCATTGCGAAACCAGACTGGGAAAGGCTTAGGAGGTAGTGTGTAAAAAAATCAACAGTTAGCTTTGGGTTTACATTTTGTTAAAAGACCAACTGTTTAATTGAATGCCTCTTACATCACGAAAAGAAAATTTATTCATTGTGGCACAATGTTGTTTACACTACAGGAGTAAATTTAATTGTTATGGTACAGAATAAGAATCAAGGCCAGCAAGGTTTGCAAGACACCCG
This sequence comes from uncultured Bacteroidota bacterium, assembly GCA_903851455.1. Classification (GTDB taxonomy): domain Bacteria; phylum Bacteroidota; class Bacteroidia; order Chitinophagales; family Chitinophagaceae; genus Nemorincola. Next base: position 7,667 of record CAINOM010000593.1, read on the forward strand.
CCAGGGCAACCAGGGTAACAAACTGAAAGACAAAAACCGCGATGCACACAAGGAAGAGCAACGCGATACTTCCAGGAAGGGTGACAAAAACACCCTGGGCAGGAAAGATACTCCTCAAGGAAGAAAATAGTAATTATTTATTGAAAATCGAATTGTTTAAAGAGGCCTTACGGCCTCTTTATTTTTGCACTCAAATTCATCAGAACGTTACCAAACGATCTCCCAACGGCTGTTTTTATCCACCGAATAAGATAGCCCATTGCTCATAGCATACACCATAGCGCCATCGCTATTTTTAAAACTCTTTTGCTCATAAACACGAACGCCATTATTTTCCCTTGTGAGATAGACTAACAAGGCAGTCAATGTGGGCGGGATATCATGCAGCCACTGGTCATCGCTTTCTTTTACAAATGCACTACTCATAAAAAGAATTAAGCAAAAATAATGCCTTGTATTCCTCTTACGCGCACCAGATCACTCGCCTGCCTCTTTTTTCTTCTCCAGCTCAGATATCACAGCTTTCTCTTTCTTGATATCTTGCCTGATGAAGCTGAAAACACTTATGTAGCTATTTGCCACCCACACCAGTGAAAAACCGGCGATAATATACCCCCGCCAGTCGGGCATCAACAGTTTATAGCCGGTGAGCCAAAGGAATAAAGCAGTAACGTAGTGGCTAAAGCAGTACTCGCACGTAAAAAGGTAATAGAACTTCCTCGACAGCAGCGTTCTACCGGTTTTGCTCCTGTCCACGCAATACTCCCTTGGCTCCCTGAAGACCTCTTCGTGTGTTACGGTCCACGAAACGCAGGCGATCGGCAGCGCCAGTATTATCAGCCAAATGATCTGTGAAGACAATGTCATAAATATCACCTGTTAAAGTAAATCAGTACTCCTAGGATGATCACTACAAAACATATACCCATAAGTACAAAATGGATCATCCGCTTGTCTTTTTTGTATAAAGGCGACTCTTTATATATTAACATTTGTCGTTTTTTTTTTAAAACCCAATGGATGCTTCTCCCATAAAACCACTGAACATGCCGCCCGCCCGGATATCAGTTAGCTTGAAATTATCATACTGTTGGTTCACATATTCTCCCTTCAGCATTATGTTTTTAGTCACAAACCAGCCAACTGAACCAACCATGCGATTGATAGTTATGTCCGTTGGGTTACCCACCATGGTCGCGGTTACCGAGTTGTAACGTGCGCCAACCCAGAAATTCTCATGGCGGGCGGTAAACCTGTAAATAATATCAGCGGCATACTGGGTGGCGGTCCTGGTATTGCGCTCTGTAATAACGCGGCCTTGTGCCATTTCGTAGGTCCCAAATACTTCAAGCCCATGAAACTTGATGAACGGATTGAACATAAACGTTGTTACCTGCTCACTAAATGCCGGGTTGTAGCGCCCGGAAAATGCATTTCCATCGGAAGTTGCAGCGGTATTTTCCATAACATAGAAATAGTGCGAACCGGTGCGATCTCCCCCAAATAAGGTATTGCTGGGCGAACTCTTGTCGGCATAAACCGATCCGGTTACACGGAGCCGGAAATCCTTATTGAACTGCTTATCATAGCCAACCTTACCATGAAATGCCGGAGCATATTTATTCAATTTCCCGGTGGCAGAGTCGATCTTCGAAGAAGCTATAACCGTCGGATTGAGTTCACCATCAGTGATACCCACCATGGCCAGTATACCAGACTTATGATGATAGAATATTTCACCACCAATTTCCGTAGCAAATTCATCCATGATATAATTCTCTACAAACGGATTATAAATAGCGTTGCCTCCATCTGTTCTGCGGAAGTGCTGATCGCCATAGTCAACCTCATAGTCACCTACTTTAACCGTGAAGTTCTTCATTATGTGGTCAATAATATCGCTCTTGAAAAACGGCAATTTATCGAACTGAACGTATCCGCCCTTTACCCATGTTTCCTCGTGGTGCCGGGTAGACAGGTACATGGTCAGGTTCATCCGCACACCGTCCGCCAACTGGGCATCAATATTCAAGTTGGCCATCGCCAGATTGAAGCCATTTGTAAGTGGCATGAGCTGATTGGCGTTGACGCCATTTACGATCACCGGGGTTGCGCTATTCTGATGGCTCAGCGCCTGGAAATCCTGGGTAAAGTTACCACCCACTTTCACTTTCAGGTGGTCAAAACGAGTGGTATCACTCTTGGTAGTTTCAAATACATTAATGCCCCGTTTGTCGTTGGGCCTGAAAAATTGCATATCCTGTTTTTGCGCGACGGCGGAGACAGTTCCCGAGAGCAATAGAGTGACTACAAACCCCTGGAATACTTTGGTCGATCTTTTCATTGTTTCTTTTTTACGTTTTATAATTTGTGAAATGGGTTACTTCGTAATTGTAAAAACTGTTTTAAAATGGATGGTAATATCATCCCCTGTTCTCATCGTTCCTAAAAGAGCGACAGGAGGCTTTACGCCATAATCCGTCATTTTGATGGTCTTGGTCCCTTCAAATTCTATATTACCATGTGCGGTTGCTATTGCTGTCACTGACATGTCTATTGCTTTGGTCACGCCGGCAATAGAAAGATTGATCTTAGCCGCAATAGTATGAGAACCAACCAGGATGGCTTTAACAGGTGTTGTCAGAACAAACGTTATCTCAGGATGGTCGTCTGCCTTCAACGCCTTGTAGGTGTTTTTGTCCATCATCGACCCTTCAGTGCTTTTTATGGAATGCACTTCCATCTTTATATTCAAAGAATTGAGGTCAAAACTTGCATCGCCATTCCAGTCCACAGCGCCATCGCCGGAAACCGAAACTACGTTCTCATCCCAATCATGGAGATTGGAAGTGCCATGTATGCTTACGGCATAACCTTTGGAAAGCGTGTATGTATTTTTAACATCAGTGCCGGCACTGGTAAGCGTAGCTATCGCTACTATCAGTAATAATGATCTGAACAGTTTCATTGTTTTCTATTGATTTATTTTATGGGTTCACTTTTTCAAATACGAATCCTGCAATGGTCCCTTGTACCAATGCAAATACAAACCAGGTCGCCACGATAGCAAAAGAAACACTCATCGCGCTGTATATAAGCAGCATTACCGGTAATGTGGCTATGAGCGTGTATATAAGGCCGAACTCAATGCCGCGGGTGATAAAGGAGCCTGTGAGCATGCCCTTGAACCGACTCCAGAACCAGGACAAGGCAAGGCTGATAACAAAGGGATGGACGTAATACAACATGATCCTGCCGGCGTCTGTGTTAAAGGCGGGATCGAAATACTGCATGGCAAGACCCGGGAAAAACCAGATGGTTGCATACAAACCAAGAACGCTAAGCAACAATAATAAAGCGCCCGCTACCAATCCTGCTATAATAACTTTTTTCATGATCTTAGCTGTGTGTTTTTACTCGTTAGTCATTATGACTTTTAGTGCTTTTTCTTTTGCGGCATTTCCGAATGTTTCGTATGCTTCTATGACCTGATCTAGCTTGAAATGGTGCGTGATCAGTCGTTTCGGCTCTATCTTTTTTGACTGGACCGTCTTGAATAACATTGGAGTGGTCACTGTATCCACCAGCCGCGTAGTAATGGTAATGTTCTTAGACCAGAGTGTTTCCAGGTGCAGCGTTACACTCTTTCCATGAACGCCAATGTTGGCGATATGGCC